>CACHJL010000005.1 GCA_902580135.1 uncultured Pelagibacteraceae bacterium
TAAAATTAAACCTGTACTTGATTACTTATTAATTTTTTTTATTTCTATTAATATTTACTACTAATTTTACATAATTGCCCACGTTGTAATATCGCCTACTATAATCTTAGCCTATATCTTTATTTCAAATGTGAATAATAATATAAAAATTGGAATAGAGGGTGCTGGAATCGACGGAGTTTAAAGCGTTTATTTCTTCAAAAAAAGGATATCAAGTAATATTATTTGATATCCTTTTATTTTATTTAGAAAAAAAGAGATTAATTGATCTATTTTAATCTAAATAAATAAATATTTTTGTTTTATATTTAAATTAGCTGCACTATATGTTTAAAAATTATGGAACATGGAGCAATTTTAGATATTGATATTGGTTCAGTGAAATCATTTGTTGATACTCTTTGGGTAATCGATTGCGCAATTCTTGTATTCATTATGCAAGCAGGTTTTATGTGTATGGAAACTGGGCTATCTAGACATAAAAATAGTATTAATGTAGCTCTAAAAAATGCTGCTGATTTTGGAGTATCAGTTGTAATTTTTTGGTTATTTGGCTTTGGGATAATGTTTGGACAAAGCTTCAATGGACTTTTTGGAACTGATTTATTTCTTTTTAAGACTGAAAAAGCAGAATATATGACTTATTTTGTATTTCAGGCGATGTTTGTTGCTACAGCTGCAACTATTATTTCAGGAGCAGTAGCTGAACGAATGAAATTTGTTGGTTATTTAATCATTACAGTTCTTGCAACAGGTTTAATTTATCCACTCGTCGGTCATTGGGCATGGTCTTCAAGTTATCTTAATAACTTAGGTCAAACATCTGAAATGTGGGATGTTTTAAAAAACATGGGTGTATCTGGTGAGCAAATAGAAAATATTGATGCTGCTGTTGATATTGCCAGAACTGGTGTCAATAAGGGCTGGCTATCAGAATTAGGTTTTATAGATTTTGCAGGAAGTACGATTGTACATTCGGTTGGAGGTTGGATGGCACTTTCGGCTGTTTTAATTTTAGGACCAAGAATTGGAAAGTACTCTGAAGCAAACAAAGGAAAATTTACAGGATCTAGTTTTCCATTAGCGGTACTTGGCACATTAATTTTATGGTTTGGTTGGTTTGGTTTTAATGGAGGAAGTAACGGAGCAATGGATGAAACCGTTCCTTTAATTTTAATTAATACATTTCTTGCAGCCGCATTTGGATTGTTAACTGGATTAACAATTTCTTTTGTTATGTTTAAAAAACCAGATGCGTATTATGTAATATTAGGTCCATTAGCAGGATTAGTTGCAGTTACTGCTGGATGCAATTCAATGACATCAGTCGCAGCTATATTTGTGGGAATTGTTGGTGCATTAATTGCTATTTTTATCAACGAACTTTTAAATAAATTTGAAATTGATGACGTTGTAGGCGCTATTCCAGTTCATTTAGCAGCAGGAATTTGGGGAACGCTGGCTGTTGGATTTTTTAGTGATTTAGAAATTTTAGATACAGGCTTAAATAGAATTGAACAAATAAAAGTTCAGTTTATTGGAGTTATTTCTATAGGAATATTTACATTTTCTATATCATATATTTTATTAAAAATAATAAATTATTTTTATCCTTTAAGAGTGAGCCCTTTGCATGAAGAATTAGGTTTAAATATTGCAGAACATAATGCAACATCTGTTGAACATGATTTAATTTCAATATTAGAAAAACAATCAGAGTCTGGCGATTTAACAATTAGAGGACCGCAGGATCCATTTACAGCAGGAGGAGTAATAGGACTTTATTATAATAAACTGATGAGCAAACTAGAAAGTAGTGAAGCTCAAAAAGAAAAATGGAGAAATAGAATTTCCAATGAAGTTAAACTTGCAGTAAAAGTTCAAGAGAATTTTTTACCAAAAAGAAATTTGGAAAATTATCCAGTAAGTGGAATAAATATATCAGCAAGAGAAGTATCAGGTGATTTTTTTAGTTTTTATCCTCATAATGATAAAATTTATTTTATAATTGCCGATGTGGCTGGAAAAGGTATTCACGCAGGAATGGTTATGGCAAAAGCTTCCACTTTATTTGAGATAATGGCTAGAGATGAGGTTGATCCAGATGAAATGATGTTTCATATGAATAACGATTTATTTATAACAAAAACAGGAGGGATGTTTGTTACTGCAATTTTAGGTGAGTATAATATACTTAATAAAGATCTAAAGTGGGTAAATGGAGGCCACCAACCAGCAATAATTAGAGATAATAATGGAAATTATGAACAATATGTATCAAATTCACCACCTTTAGGCGTTATATCTCAAAAAAATAAATCAGTTTATAACCTACATAAAGAAAAATTGAATAATAACAGATTTTACTGTTTTACTGATGGACTATCAGAAAGTATGAATGATGGAAAAGAGATAGGAGTTGAAGGTTCAATAAAAATTTTAGAAAATAATTACAATAAGGAATTAAAAAAACAACTATCTGATGCTGCAAATGAAGTTATGAAAAATGAAGCAAATGAAAAATTGAGTGATGATTTAACAATTATTGCAATTGGAAAATAGTAAAATTTTTTACTTTATGTATTTTTTCATGTAAATTTATAATTAAGGGCGCGCTGTAATAACGCCTATTATAATTATAACCTTTATTTATATTTGGAGAGTGAATAATAATATAAAAGTTGGAATTATTGGTGCGGGAATACAAGGGGTTTGTAGCGCTCTGTTTCTTCAAAAAAAAGGATACCAAGTAACTTTATTTGATCGTGATGAACCTGGTAATGCTGCTTCATATGGTAATGCGGGTCATTTTTCTCCTTATGCTTCTGTTTCTCTAAATCGAACAGATATACTCTCAGACGTTCCAGCTATGTTAATTAGTTCACGAGGCCCTTTGGCTTTGAAATGGAATTATGTTCACAAGATGATCCCGTGGTTTGCAAGATTTGTTATGAATTGTGGACAAAACAAAATGATGCATACAGCAAAATACATGCATCAAATTTTAGATCAGTCTCTCCCTGCTTTTGATGAATTATTTGATGAAATTGATTTAGAGGGCTTGGTTGAAAGCAATGGGATTCTTTATGTCTGGACAAATAAAAGTGCAAAAAGTAGAGAGCTTGAAATTAGAATTCGAGAAGAACTTGGTGTTAAGCAACAATTAGTTAATTCAAAAGAAATTCATGACTTAGAACCTAACCTAAAACCATTTTATGATAACGGAGTTTTCTATGATTATGCAAGACATGCAAGAAACCCTAAAAAAATTCTAATTAAATTGTTTGAGAATTTTTTACAAAAGGGAGGAAAATTTTTAAAATTAAATATACAAAATATTGATTTTGATGAAAACAAACCGGTATTAAGATCTGAAACACAAAGATTTATATTTGATAAATTATTAATTGCTTGTGGTGCTTTTTCAAAAAAATTAACTGATAAATTACATGAAAGTATCCCACTTGATACTGAAAGAGGTTATCATGTTCACTTTAAGGATTGTGATCATCTAATTTCAAGACCTGTAGTTTATGCTGACCGTGGATTTGGTATGACACCAATGGAACAGGGATTAAGAGTTGTCGGAACGGTTGAATTTGGCGGACTTAAAAATCCTTTATCTAAATCGAGAATAAAGAATTTAATTTTAAATGCAAAAGATATGTTAGATGGATTGCCGGAGCATAAAGATGAATGGTTAGGTTTCAGGCCTTCATTACCAGATTTTCTTCCTGTTATTGGTCCTTCAAAAAATTATAAAAATGTATTTTATTCTTTTGGTCACCACCATCTAGGATGGACTTTAGGTGCTATTTCAGGAAAAATAATTTCAAACATAATTGCTGAAGATAAAACCAATTTAGATTTAGAACCTTATAAATCAATACGTTTTGCTTGATAATTATTAATAGATTAGTATTCATTTCGGGCATAAAATTAAAATATATATTTTTAAATAATTAATTAATTATATGATCTTAATAAGATGAAATTTCCAAAAATTCTTTATTTTATATTATTTTTAGTATTGCCATCTTCTTTTGCAAATGCAAAACCAATGCCTCCTGGAACAGGAAATGCAGTTCCTGCAAATATTTTATTTTTAATCGATAAATCTCAGAGTATGCATGATCATGCAAGTGGAAATAATAAGACAAAAAATATGAGACCACCAACTGATCTTGCTGGCAGAGGTGATGGAAATTATTTTGTATCTGGTGTAGACGAAAGTGGAATTTACTATTGGAATGCAGATCAGAATCAAATTAATACAACGAAAACAATATTTAAAGGAAATACTTGGAGAGCCCATTCTGGGAAAAAAAATGGTATGGGTTCACCTGTCCAAATTGAATACCATGAAGGAAAAGAATTGATTTATGGTTTATCAGACTCACGGGATATAGGAATGGGAACTGGTTGTGCTGCAGGTGGTTTTGTAGCTTATACAATTGATCCTGCCAAAGGGGTAGGATCTAAAAAAAAAAAGGAGAAAGAATCTGTCAATTATTTTACTGGAGTAAATACTTCCAGACCAGGTGATTTTCCTGTTAATGGAGTAACATTTTGCAATAAAGCTCAAACAGATTCCAACGGAAGCCGTCCATGGGTATTCTTGGGAAAAACAGCAATGGCTATGCATGGAAACAAACTTTGGTTGGTAACAGCCGAAACTCCCAATATAAATGATTCTTCTGAGAACGGTATGCTTGTTGTAGATATCGACTCAAGTGCATCAAACTTAGGATGGGGAACTGATTTTGAATGTACGCAAAAACTAGAAGCTTATAAATATTTTAATGAGTCCATTGATGTTGTTGAAGAAGAAGGTGTCTTGTACATGTATAGCAAAGACAATACCTCAAGAGCTGGACAAATATTAAAACAAAAACTTGATGCAGATGGATGTATAGATACAAGTAGCGGACCTCAATATACAAGTTGGAATAATTCAGCAAATGCGGATCAGTGTGGATCAAGCAATAAAGGAGGAGCTAGCATCGTAGTCAAAGATAAAAAAATTTATACAACAGGTTTTTTTTCACATACAGTTTGCAAATATAGTTTTTTAGAAAATTCTATAACTTTAGAAAAGAAGGTAGGAGTTAGCGATTCATTCTCTACAAATGATGCGAGTAACTCAAATGTTTATATGCAATACCCTATGGGTATTGACTTTGGTAACGGGAGCGCAAATCATAAAAATACTTTATTTGTTGTAAATAGAGGAAGAATGGAAGTTACAATGTTAGATAAAGATAATCTAACATACAAAGATCATTTTGGAGAGACAGGTGTATCCCTTTTTCAGGGAGCAAAAGAGGCAATAAGTTTTGTTTTAAACGATTCAGCCACAACTCAACAAGCAAATTTTGGATTAGGATTTTGGCATGATTCAAAAGGAAAATTTTCTGGTTTTAAATTAGATTCAAATGGCAATGTAGATTATTCAAAACCATCATATTGTCACACACACGCATGTTTAAATGTAGGTATTAATCAAAAAGGTGCTCAGCAAATTTTGGAACTTTTTGAAAGAGACGATATTCACTTGGGTTATAATACGAAATCTAAAGGCTTTAGAAATATAATTCATCAATATTTCAATCATAGTAATAAAGTATTTAATCCATATAGAGAAAATTTAGCATGTCAAACAACAGCAATAATTATAATTGGTGATGGAGAAATCGCTAAAGATTGGTCTGACACTAAAGGCATAATTCAAGCACTAAATAATAAAAAAAATCCAATTTTAACTTTTTCAGTAGGGTATGGAAAAGATGTTTATAATAGCAATAAAGCAAAAAATATTTTTAGAGAATTTGCTACAGCCGGAGGAACAGAAGATCCAGCAAATGGATTAAAAGGTTTTTATATTGCTGAAACTCCTGCAGATCTAAAAAAAGTAACTGACACTATTGTTCAGAGTATTATATCTCAACAAGTAGTTTTTTCAGCACCAAGTATTTCAAGTGAAATAAAACGTAGTGGAGAATTATTTCAAGCAAAATTTGAGAATAGAACTAATAAAGAATGGTTTGGAACTATAATAAAAACAAGTCTTGTTGGAGGTACTGGAGCAGCAAGTACTTCTAATCAACAGTGGGATGCTGCAGAAGTAATGAGAAGCAAAACTCCAGATAATAGAAAAATATGGACTTCATTACCTAATAGTTCAGGCATAAATAATTTTCATAAAAACAATGTAGACGACATAAGAAACCTTTTAACTCTACAAGGAAATGTAATTAATGAATATCACAGAAAAACTGAAGATACCTCAGCTTCTAATTTGCACAGATGCAAGAATAGCAGTGGTGTCAAAGATGGCGTTATATTAGATGAAGATGTAGGGATAATTAATTTTGTAAGAGGAGAAGATTATTTTGATTATGATCATGATTGTGATTTAGCTGAACCAAGAATGAGAATAGATAAAAAAAATGGTACGCAAATTATAAGCATGATGGCAGATATTTATAACTCAACATTACTAATTATTGGAGATCCAAAAGCAGCAGTAGAATCTACAAGTACTTTGTCTGAGGCATACTATAGAGCAAGTAATAATTATTCTGGCTGGGCATCAGGAATGATTAATAGAAAAGAAGTAATTTATGGATCTGCCAACAATGGTGTTCTTCATGCATTTGACAGTGCTACTGGAGAAGAGCTTTGGGGATTTGTGCCGCCATTAATAATACCTAAACTTCCATTAATTATAAATGGTAGTTTAAATCAACCTACTAGCGGTGGAACTGCACCTAAATTTTTATTAGATGGTTCTCCAATAGCTCATGACACTTATTTCAAACATCCAATTTTGAGTCCAAATACTGAGAATTGGTATACTTTATTAATGGTTCCTTATGGAAGAGCAGGAGCAGGTTTCTCATTAATAGATGTAAGTGATCCAACAAATCCTCTTCATTTATATTCCATATTAAATGACTCAATTGGTCAAAAAATTATCAGAGTTGATCATACAGGACAAATTTCACAATATCCTTATACAACTACAAGATTAAATGAATCAGATTTTGAAGAAATTCAAGCAGTTAAAACAAACGGTAGTACAGATTATACTTGTAATGCTTCTACAACGAATGGTTGCTATAAAGGTAAAACCTTAACTTTAAAATCTCAATTAATTGATAAAACAAATACAAGTATCTCTGTGAATGGTGTTGATGTTACATCTACTACTACAATTACACAGACGTTAGGAGATACAATTTTAACTTTTGCAAATGATATCACTCATAGCTTACAAGCCTCAGATCTAGGAGGAATTGTAGATTCTGTTAGAATTGTTGAACTTGGACCAATATCTTCTTTTGGTGCAGAATACGATTACAGACGTTTAGGTGAAACATGGGCTTCACCACGTGTCTTTAGAATGCCAAACAATGGTCCTGGAGATAGCAATGTTAGAGATGACGAATATGTAGCTGTAATGCCAGGTGGTTTTGGAAATTTTAATCCACAAATTGGTTCAAATCTTTACGTTATAGATTGGACAACTGGTAAAGTAAAAAAAGAAATTAGAATTACTGATAAAGAATACGATAGCACTACACAAAATGATATTGTCAATTCAACGCCTTCAACACCTGTAGTTATAACTGCAGATGCTGCGAAAGAAGCTTACAGTGGTGCACTTGTATATGTGAACGATATTGAAGGAAAAATTACTAAAATTAACCTAACAAATATGAGTGGATCTTATGCCTTAGACCAAACAACTGGTACAGTTAGTCAAAACGCTAGCACAACTAGCCAAACCGTAGGAACAGCAAATACTACCGGACCTAGTATTGCACTTTATGACAGTTACACATTTTTTGATGTAGATGTTTCAACTCTAACAAACAATAGATACATGTATCATTCATTAGATGCTGGTATAGGTGTAAAAACTAATAAACTTTGGTTGTTTGGTGGAACTGGAGATTATATGAATTTAAATGACGCAATGGTTGATAAATCAAAAGTTAACAATGTCATGTTTGGAATAAAAGATAAATTTTTTCCTTACTTTGGATCTGAAAAATCTGGGGGTGTTACAAATATAGATAACTTATCTAAATGTAAAAATATGACTGGTAAAACTACAGACTGCCCAGACATATCTGATAGAGGATGGTATGTTGAATTGGATAATGAAAAAAAAGTAACATCAGAACCTACTTTAGCTAGTAACGTTGTGTACTATCCTATTTACAAACCTATAAAGAATGATCCGACAAAATGTGGTGCTGGAGACGCATATATTTGTGCATATGATGCTGATTGTGGAAGAAATTTATCTAGTGATTTAGCTGAAGCAAATAAAGGTATTGTTCAAAGTAACCCTGGAGCAGCCGGAACCGCTACTAGTCCCGTGTCGTGTTATTATGTAGGAGAAGGAGTGCTTTCAAAAATAGTTTCTTTTGGTGCAAAATTATATGCCAATATTTCTGGAACATCCATAAATACAAATAAAAAAGATATTGTGGTTTTAAATGCAATAGATACAGGTCTAGTAAATTATAGATCGAGCTGGAGACAAAATTTCTAGTATAAATATTAGCTAAAATATTTATTATTATTTTAAATTTATTTTTTAACAATCATGAACAAGATAATTTTTACTAACAACAATTATAAGGCCTATATTTTATTAACATTAACAGCGTTATTTTGGTCTGGAAATTTTATTGTTGGAAAAGCTGCAAGTATTTACGAAATACCACCTTTTTCATTAAACTTTTATAGATGGTTGTTTGCTTTTGCAATATTATTTCCATTTACCTATAAAGAAATTATTGAGAATAAAAAATATATTTTAGAAAATCTAAGTTTTTTTATTATTTTGGGAATAACCAGTATTACAATCTTTAATTCAATTGTTTACTACTCACTTTACCATACCCAAGTTATTAGCGGTGTATTAATGATTTCAACAATTCCTGTCTGGATAATGTTTATTGCTTCATTATTAAAAATAGAAAAAACTAATATATTTCAAATTATAGGGGTGATTTTATCTTTAACAGGAGTTATTTTTATAATTACTAAAGCAGACTTAGAATTAATTAAAAATTTAGATTTTAATAAAGGGGATTTATCGATGGTAGTTGCTATGTTTTCATGGGCAATCTATTCAGCTTTACTAAGAAAAAAAACTTACAAAATTTCACAAATAGCACTATTAGAAGTTATAATAATTTGTGGTTTCGTTTTTTTAATTCCAGTTTATTTTATAGAAATGAGTTTGGGTTACAAAGTTATTTTGAATATACCATTTATTTTAACTCTTTCTTATGTTGTTTTATTTCCTGGAATAATTGCATTTTTATTTTGGATTAAAGGAATTGCTTTTATTGGGGCAAATAGAGCAGGTGTATTTTTACATTTGATGCCAATATTTGGTGCCATTATGGCTATAATAATTTTCAATGAAAAATTTATGCTTTACCATTTTCTTGGGGCAATATTTATAATTGTAGGGATCGTTCTTTCAAATAGAAATAAAAAAAATGCTTAAAGTTGCTATTTTAGATGACTATCAAAATGTCGCCCAAGATTTTGTCGATTTAAAAAAACTATCGGGAAAATATGAAATAAAAATATTTAGTGAACCATTTGAAAATGAAGAAGATGCTATTGAAAAATTAATAGATTTTGAAGCTCTATTAATAATGAGAGAAAGAACAAAAATAACTAGTAATTTGATCAATAATTTAAAAAAATTAAAATATATTTCTACAAGTGGAATGAGAAATAAAGCAATAGATCTTGAAGCTGTTAAAAAAAGAAAAATTATTGTAACAGGAACAGAAATTAATGTTAACCCTACTTGTGAATTAACGTGGGCACTTATTCTTGGTCTTGCTCGAAATATAAAACCTGAAATTGATAATATGTACCAAGGCTATTGGCAAACAACAGTAGGAATTGAGTTAAAAGGTAAAATACTTGGATTAATTGGATTGGGCAAAGTTGGTTCTCAGGTTGCTAAAATAGGAAAAGCCTTTGGCATGGAGGTTATGGCATGGAGTGAAAATTTAAGTCTTGATACCTGTAAAGAATTAGATGTTCTTCCATGCAGTAAAGAAGATCTAATTCAAAATTCTGACTTTCTTTCAATACATGTTCAAGGAGGAGAAAGATATAAAGATTGTATCAAGCTAGACGAGTTTGATAAAATGAAAAAGACTGCATTTTTAATTAATACTTCTAGAGGACCTATTGTTAATGAGGATGATTTAATCATAGCTCTTTCCACAAATGTAATTGCTGGAGCAGGTATAGATGTTTATGAAAAAGAACCTTTGGTATCAGATCATAAATTAAGATTTATACCGAATGCATTATTATTACCGCATATAGGATATGTAACTGCAGAAAATTATTCCATTTTTTATACACAGATGTTTGAAAATTTAGAAAGTTGTGTATCTGGAAAGCCTATTCGTGTTATAAAATAAATTATGCCAAAAGGAATAAATACAGAACTTACAAGCGAGCAGAAAAAAGTAATGTTTGAAGAAGGAACTGAAACACCAGGTTCCAGTGAATTAAACTTTGAAAAAAGAGAAGGCTTTTATCACTGTGCAAATTGTAGTGAAAAACTTTTTAAGTCAAATTCTAAATATGAAAGTGGATCAGGCTGGCCATCTTTTTTTGAAGCACTACCAAATGTTTTTGAAACAAAAACAGATTATTTAATTGGCTCTGCAAGAACAGAGTATCACTGTAAAAATTGTGGAGCTCATCATGGACATATTTTTGATGATGGACCCAAACCTACTGGAAAAAGATACTGTAATAATGGTATTTGCCTAATATTTAAGCCTAAAAACAAGTTGTAATAATATTAATTTAAAATTAATATAATTTTTTATCGTATGATATTCAAATTTAAATTTTTAACAGTATTTTTTCTTTTAATCTTTATAACAAATAAAGCTTTTTCAGAAAATATTTCAGAAATATTTTCTAATTTAATTCCAGGAGAAGGGATTACAGAAGCTTCAATACAGATTAATGAAGATGACAATCCAGATTTAGAAATTTTAGCTGTGAGAGATATTTCTTCTGAAGAATTTTCAAACCTATTTTCACAAATAAGTCTTCATACTCAGGAAATAAATACATCAGATAGAATAATTACTAATTTAGGAATTGGTTACAGAAAATTAAGTGATGATAAATCAAGCATGTATGGTTTTAACAGTTTTATAGATTATGACCTTGAAGGACATGCTAGAAGCAGTTTTGGATTTGAAGCTAAAGGTGCTATGCTTGATTTAACTGCTAACAGCTATCACAAGTTAACAAATATGGAAATTGTAGATGGCACTGAAGAGCAAGTATTATCAGGTTATGAGATAAATTTAGCTTCGCAAATTCCTTATATGCCTTGGGCAACTATTAATTGGCAAAGTTATAGTTGGGAAAAAGAAAAAGCAACTTCTGATACAGAAGGTAACAGAGTGTCATTAGAAACAATGTTATCTCAAACCGTTCAATTTGATATAACTGGAGATTATAGTGATAATAGTGGAGTTGATGATGAATATTCTTACAGATTATCATTTGTTTACCCACCAAAAGAAAACAAGAAATCACTAAAAGATGGAATGATTTCAGATCTTGCATTTGAAAAAGAAAATGTTGAACAAAAATTAAAAGATAAGGTTAGAAGAAGTAACAATTTAACTGTAGAAATACAAGGAGCAGTAATTGTAACAAGCAAATAGTTATGAAAAAAATAAAAACATTTTTAATTACATTTATATTTTCAATTATTTTCTATGGAAATGCATTTGCAGGAACTGGAGCAGCAACAGAATATAAAATAACAATATATAAGATAAAATTATGTGATAGCACTAGCACAGCTAGTGTATGTAATGGAGCTATTACCATTTACGATGGCAATTCAGGTGCAATCGATATTGCCAACACCTCTGCTGGAGCAGCTGCAGCTAGTTTAGGAAATGCATCTGCTGCTAAATTTGGATTATCTTACACTTATATGGAAATTACAATGGGTAGAGCTTTCACAGTTAAAGGATCCGCAGCTGATGATAGTGGAACAACTTGTTATACTAAAAGTGGAGAAGAAGGATCAGCTGGGACACTTGCGGAAGGAACACCAACTTCTGGCAGTGAAGCATCAACAACTTTATATGCTGCGATGGTTGGGACTGACGTTGGTGATAATTTAACTGGTCTTTCTTCTTTAACAGATACTACAGGTGTAGCAGGAACAATTGCTACTAATGATGAATATTTTAATTATAGACAACAACTAGCAAGCACATTCACTATGAAACCGGGAAATATTCCAAGTATTAAGATAGCATTCGGTACTAGTGCGGCTGTAGGTGCAATAGACGATATGGGTGACGATTGTGATAGTGTTGGTGCCGCAAAAGGATTATATGCAGCGGAACCTGATGTAACAGTTACAATCGAATAATTATTTTAATAGATCTTTTAATTTGTTTTCTTTTTCTAAAGATCTTAATTCTACATAGCCACCAACATGAAAATCATTAAAAAAAATTTGAGGTATTGTTCTTTTGCCATTTGCTTTACTAATCATTTCATCTCTCAATCCATCTTGAGTAGAAATATCAATTTCTTTAAATTCTAAGTTATTTCTTTTAAGTAATCTTTTTGCAGCATCACAGAATGCACACATTGGTCCTGAATACATAGTAATATTTTTCATTCCTTAGATATAATTATATTTATTTAAATTACCAGTTAAGAATTTCATTTTTCTTTATTTTAACTCTTATTTGTTTTCTGGAATATTCAAATTTTTTACGATGTTTAATACTTTGAGAATTTACTCTTTTTCTCCATAGTCTGAAGGAAGATGGTTTCAAACTTCTTCTCATTATTTTAATTACATCAGATTCAGTTTTCCCCGTTTTTTTTTCAATATCTTCAAAAGTTATCCTATCTGCCCACGCTGCCCAAATGACCCAATCTGGACTTCCAGGGTTTGGCTCAGGATTTTTTACTTTAGTAGCCGGTCTGTGACTTTTTTTCATATATTTTTTAGCAATCTCCAAATAAAAAATTAATGCAAATCTTAATCTCTATGATATTATCATTTTTAGATAGTCCTATCTAGCCATCTTTAGCTCCCGGTTTTTTAGGACTATCCTAAGATGCTTCCTTTAGAATATTTCCTATATTTGCAAATAATCATTTTTATGTTCATTACTCCAGGAACACCAAGAATAGTAATAATTTCATACTCTATGAATTATGGAGTAAAAAATTGTATTTGGACTGCATTAGGAGATGTTTCAGCAAATATTATTCAAGCATCTTTAGTAATATTTGTTATTGGTTCTTTTTTTTCAGATCATCCTTTATTTCTAAATATATTTAAGTGGACTGGAATTATTTATATTACATATCTTGCTTACGATATTTATAAATCAAATCCAAAAAATATAACTTCAAAAGAAATTTCTCAAAAAAGTTTTTTTTCATTTTATAAAGATGGTTTTTTAGTTGCAGGAACAAGCCCAAAGGCTTGGATGTTTTTTCCATTTATCTTTCCACAATTTATAGATTTTAATGCAAATTATATTGCTCAATTTATAATTTTGTTAACAACATATGTAATTCTAGATTTCTTATCTTTAATTGCTTACGCTATTCTCGCAAATAAATTAATAATTTGGATAAAAGCTAATCCAAAATTCATAAACACAATTTCAGCGTGTGTATTGATTATAATTGCAATAATAATTGCTTTAACTCAACAATATTAATTCTATTGTGCTACTACTGTCACTTGCAAAATATCAAATTTCTTAGTTAAATAAGATTTTAATTAATTAATTTAAAGGGAAATAAATGAAAATAAAAAATATAATAATTACATTTGTTTCTGCAATAGCAATTTTATTTTCAACTTCAGTTGTATCTTTTGCAAAAGTTGTTGGTGATAAAATTATTTTAGGTGCTGCTGTTTCGCTAACAGGAAAATATTCATCTAATGGTGTTCATACTCAAAACGGTTACAATATGGCTGTCGAGAGAATTAATAGTATGGGTGGAGTAAAAGTTGGCGGAAAAACTTATAAATTTGACATTATTTATTACGATGATGAATCAAATCCTAAAAGAGCAGCTCAGCTTGCAGAAAGATTAATAAGCCAAGATAAAGTAGAATTTATGCTTGGACCTTACAGTTCTGGGTTAACTAAAGCTATGGCTCCAGTTACAGAAAAGTATGGAGTACCAATGGTAGAAGCAAATGGTGCATCTAGATCTTTGTTTACAAAAGGATACAAATATTTATTTGCAGTGTTAGCTCCAGCAAATCTTTATTTAGACGTAGCTATTAGAACTGCTGTTGAATTAAATGGTGGAAAAGGTGTAAGAATTGCTCAAGCATTTGAGCAAGATGCTTTTTCTCAAGACGTTAGATTAGGAATTTTAGATGCTGCTAAAGATACAGGATCTGAAATAATAATTGACGATAAATTGCCAAAAGAACTTAATGATATGGCAGCTACTTTAGCTAAAGTAAAAGCAGTAAAACCAGATGTTTTAGTTGTATCGGGTCATACAAAAGGAGCTTTAACTGCTATTAGACAAATAGCTGAAATGAAAGTTGATGTTCCAATGCTTGCAATGACACATTGTGATGCTGCAAAATTATCAAAACAACATGGTAAAAATTCTCAGTATGCTTTATGTGCTTCTCAATGGCATAAAACTTTAACTTACAAAGATAAGTGGTTTAAAGATGGTATGACATATGATGCAGATTTTACAAAAATGTTTGGATATGCTCCTCCATATCAAGCTGCTGAATCTTCAGCTGCTTTATTGGTTTTCAAAGATGCATTTGAAAGAGCAAATTCTTTTGATCAAAAAAAGGTAAGAGATGCTCTTGCAGCAACTGATATGCAAACTTTTTATGGAAATATAAAATTTGCACCAGGTGGTCAAAATGTTTCTAAACCGATGGTATTATTCCAAGTTATGTGCGATAGCGCTGGAAAATGTGAAAATAAAGTAGTTGCTCCACTTAAGTGGGCATCTGCTGAGTTAATTCATCCAATACCTAAGTGGTCTGAAAGATAATAATTAATATTTAATGCCCCCTAAATTAATAGGGGGCATTTTTTTTATTTAAGTTCTATGGATCTATTAATATTTCAAGCTCCGATTTTAATGATTCAAGCATCTATGGATGGGATATTGCTTGGAATATTATTTGCTTTAATTGCATATGGAATGGCCCTTCAATGGGGAGTAATGAATATTATTAATATTGCTCAAGGCGATTTAGTAATTCTTGGTGGTTATATTGCATACTTTATGTATCTTTATGGAATTCATCCTGCATGGGGAGTAATTGTTTCACCAATTATTATGTATTTTGTCGGTATTGGAATTTATAAATTAGTTATTAATAAAGTTGTTGATAGGGATTTATTTATTTCAATTCTTGCAACTTTTGGAATTAGTATTCTTTTTATGCAATTGATGAACTTTGCATTTGGTGCAGACGTTGTGCTAGCTAATTCTGGTTATGGAACAACAATGTTATTTGATAATTCTGTAACTTTACCTAATTCAAAAATATTTGCAGCAATAATAAGCATTCTTTTTGCTATTGGTTTAGTTCTTTATATGAAAAAATCTAAGCTTGGGCGTGCAATAAGAGCAACGGCTCAGAACGCAAGAGCAGCAAAGATTTTAGGAGTTGATACTGAAAAAGTTTATGCAGCTACTTTTGGTATAAATGCTGCCCTTTGCGGAGTTGCTGGAGCACTTATTTCAATTACATTTACTATCCATCCTTATATGGGTTTACCTTATACAATTAGATCTTTTATGATTGTGATTGTTGCAGGATTAGGAAATTTGCCTGGTGTAGCAATGTCAGGAATGGGACTTGGTGTTTTTGAAGAGTTTGCAGATTATATTCTAGGTACAGAATTTAGAATTGGATCAGTATTTTTATTACTTGTATTAATTTTGGTTTATAGAAGATTCAAACTTTCAAAAAAAAGAGAGTATTTAAAATAATGAATAAAAATATAATTTTATATACTTTTATTCTAATTTTTGGTTTAGCCGCACCTTTTGTTTTTCCAGCATTCAAAGTTCAGTTATCGATACTTTGTGTTTTAATTGTATTGGCAATTACTTGGAATATTCAAGGTGGAGAAATGGGATACAATACTTTTGGAAATATTTTATTTTACGGATTAGGTATGTATTTATGTGCATCTGTTCAAGTTGGAATGTTTTTTCCCTTAGCTGAATGGACTGAAAGTGGAGGAGAGAAAACATTTGTTCATACACCTGCTCAATTTTTTCAAGGATTTGGAGTTGGTTTAGCTGTAGCTGCAGTTGTTCCAGCAATAGTTGCAGGATTAATTGGATATTCAATTTTAGGACTAAGAGGACATTATTTTGCAATTTGCACTCTAGGTTTAGGTGTAGCTGCTGGAGAAATTTCTGGAGGAATAGAAATAATTGGAGCAGGACAAGGCTTTACCACACCTCCATTTCCAAAAGTTGGTAGCTTAGAAGCAAGAGGTGAATTTTTTTATTTTTGTAGCTTTATAGTTTTAGTGCTTACATTTATTGCAGTGAAATCTATTTATTCGACTAGATTTAAATTAGTTCTTAATGCAATAAGAGATAATGAAGACAAAGCAGAAGCGATGGGAATTCAAACAATGAAATATAAAATTATTGGCTGGATGATATCAGCATTTTTCTGCGGTTTGGCAGGAGGAATAATGGGAGGACTTGTTGGTTACATAGACTCTACAGATGTTGCTTTTGATGGAAGGGAAATGGGAGTGTTCATGGTTTTAATGGCAATACTAGGAGGCAAAGGAACATTGTGGGGACCAGTTATTGGTGCAACTATATTTCACATATTTAAAGAAGGTTTTTGGACTTTCTTTCTTGGGTGGCAGTATGTAGCGCTTGGAGTATTAATTGTAGTGATAGTGATTTATTTTCCGGAAGGAATCATGGGATGGTTAAGAGAAAAATATCCAGAAAAATTTGGTGAAGTTATTGATGATGCCGATCGAAAGGCACAGGTAGAACTCAAATGAGTATTTTAGAAGTTAATAATGTAAGTAAATCATTTGGTGGAGTTAAAGCCAATGTTGATATTTCCATGTCGGTTGAAAAAGGAAAGATAGTGGGATTAATTGGACCTAATGGATCAGGAAAAACTACTTTATTTAATTCAATAGTTGGAACCTATCCTATTGATAAAGGGTCTATAAAATTTAATAATAAAGAGGTTTCTGAATTACCGGTCCCAGTAATTGCAAAGTTAGGTTTATTAAGAACTTTCCAGCAAACAAGAATTTATGGAAAATTAAATTGTGTAGAAAACATGCTTATTAGCCATAAAGCAAGTGACGAAAGCTTATTTTCAATATTTTCAAAAATACCTATAAATCTTACTGAAAAAGCTGAAAATTTATTAAATTTTGTTGGTTTATATCAAAAAAGAAAATTAAGAGCTGGCGATTTATCTTTTGGCCAACAAAAATTGCTTGAATTAGCTATGGCTTTAATGAATGAGCCAGAAATGCTTTTATTGGACGAACCAACTGCTGGTATTAATCCAACTTTAATAAATGGAATTATTGATAGACTAATTAAAGTTAACCAAGATTTTGGGATTACTCTTTTGGTTATTGAACACAATATGAGAGTAATAATGCAATTGGCCGAAAATATTTTCTGTTTAGCTCACGGTCAAATGTTAGCTAATGGTACGCCTGATGAAATCAAAAATGATAAGAGAGTAATTAATGCTTATCTTGGAGCACAATAATGGCTAATCAATATGAAGTACTAGGTAAAGCGCCGAGCTCAGAAGATTTAAAAAAACTTTCTTCTGATAATGTTCATTTAACAATAAAAAACTTAAATGCAGGCTATGGTAAAATGGAAATTTTACACAATCTAGATCTATTTGTTAGCAAAGCACAATCATTGTGTTTAATTGGACCAAATGGTGCAGGAAAATCTACAATTCTTCATTCAATATATGGTTTTACAAATATATTTTCTGGTCAAATTGATATCGAAGGAAAAGAAATAACCAATTTATCACCTGCTGAAAAACTAAAGTCAGAAGGAATTGCATATATTTTACAGGATAACTCTGTATTTCCAGATATGACTGTTGAAGAAAACTTGTTAATGGGAGGATATATCAAGGATAAAACAGAAGAGTCTTTCGAAGAGGCAGAGAGAGTACTTCAAAAATACGAACGATTAAGAAATCGAAGAAATCAACCAGCAAAAGTTTTATCAGGTGGAGAAAGAAGATTATTAGAAATTTCAAGAGCCTTGGTTATGAAACCTTCAATTTTATTAGTTGACGAACCATCAATTGGGTTAGAACCAAAATATATTGAAATGGTTTTTGAAATTTTAGGAGATCTTCAAAAAAATGAAAATAAAACGATAATCCTTGTAGAACAAAATGCAAAAAAAGGATTAGAATTTGCTGACATAGGCTATGTACTAGTTTCAGGTCAAACTGCTATAGCTGGAAAAGGTGATGATCTATTAAATAATCCAGATGTGGGCCGTCTATTTTTAGGCGGTTAATGATAAATTCAAAATATTTTTTTAAAGGCCTAGGTTGTGTAAAAAGTTTTGATAGTCCTGCAATAGCCCTTGGGTGTTGTATGGTTGCTATTGGCGCTCTTCTTAAAAATATAGGATTTAATCTTCAAGAAAGTGCTTTTTCAACTTTTTTAACCTATGCATTACCAGGTTCATTAGTTATGGCAGAAACTATGATTATAGGAGGATCATTACTAAATATTTTTTTTGCTGTTTGGCTTGTTAATTCACGTTTATATCCAATGACCGTTTCATTGGTTCCTTTGATGATGCATAAAAATCAACCAAAATGGAAATATTATGTTTCTTGTCATTTCGTAGCAGTTTCTGCTTGGTTGATTATGAAGAATAATTATAAGTTTATTACAAGAGAACATAGGATCGATTACTGGATTGGAGTTGGTACAGCTACATGGACAATTTCAATTGTAGCTACAATTATTGGTTATTTTTCAGCAGATTATCTTAATAAAGACATCATAATTGGATTAGCAATTGTAAACCCTGTTTACTTTATGTGTATGATGATTGGATCGATGAAAACTTTTCAAATAAATTTTTCTATTATTCTCGGCACAATATTAGGACCGGCATTTTATTTTGTTTCACCTGAGTGGTGTATTCTTTTTGGGGGTTTAATTGCAGGAACAATAGCTTTCTTCTTAGGAGAAAAAAATGTCAAATAGTGTATTTCTAGCAATTTTAGTTACATCTTTAGCAACTTTTTCATCCAGAATTTTAGGTGTTATTACATCTGAAAAAATAAAAGAAAATTCTAAAATTTTTAGGTGGTTTAATTGTTTGGCATATTCAACTTTGGCTGCTTTGATTGCAAGGATAGTTATTTTTCCGTCAGGAACTTTATCTGAAGTAGACTATTTTGTTAGATTTATAGCCATAATCAGCTCAATATTAGTTTTTTACTTAACAAAAAAAAACTTAGTTTATCCAACCATTTTCTCTGCTATCATATTGGCTTTGATAAATAGCTATTTAGTATGAAAAAAATATTTTTATTACTATTTTTATTAATTTTACCTAACGTTGCTAATTCAGCATGCGATGACCCATTAAAAGATGGAGTTGAATATACAAATTGTAGATTTTCTGACGGCCAGGATTTACAAGGAAGCTATCTTCCTAATTCAAACTTATCATTTGCAAGTTTTATTCAAGTAAACTTTGACAAAAGTATAATGATGAATTCAAACTTATCTTTTGGAACTTTTCCTGAATCAACTTTCATAAGAGCTAATTTATATGAGTCTGTATTAGTTGGAGCTAACTTTGAAAAAACAAATTTTACAGGCGCAAACCTTACAAGAGCAGATTTTATGGGATCCACATTAATTGAAGCAAATTTTCAAAATGCAAATTTAATGGAAGCGAATTTTACAAACTCAAATATGACTAGTGCAAATTTTGATGGAGCCAACCTTATTGGAGCGACTTGGACAAGTGGAGAAACTTGTGGTCCAGAATCTATTGGAGTATGCAATAAATAATATTAATGCATGAAAACGTAGAGAATATCGAAGGATTTGAAATATCCTTTCACAAAAAATCAAAAAGAATTATAGATATAAAAATCGAAGATCAAATTATTGATAGGCTAATTTTTCCATTTAAAAAATTTAATATTACTGCTTTAGAATATAAGCCATTTACTAGATTTACAATTGCCAAAAGTTTAAATGACATTGCTTTAGGTAAACTTCAAAACTTATTTAGTTCAATTTTAAGAAATAGAGAAACAGGCTGTTTTATTATCGGCCCAAAAAAACTATCTTCTAAAATAGACGACAATTTTTTAGTTAAGTTATCAACTGCAGTCACACATTTAATAGGAAATCCAAATCATGATTCAATGGCTGGTAAATATTATGCAAGATTTCAAGTTAAACATGAAGACAGTAGTGACTCATATTTGAGAAAAGCATATGTAAATATGGATCTTCATACAGATGGAACTTATGTTAAGGAAAAAACTGATTGGCTACTTATGTCTAAACTTGAAGAAGAAAATGTTCAGGGTGGAGAAACTTATTTACTTCACTTAGATGATTGGGAGCATTTAAATGATCTTTTTAATGATAAAATTGGAAAACAAAATTTTATTTGGGGATCACCTAAAAGTAAAAATGTAGAGTATAAAGTCGAACATCCAGTATTCTCAGAAGATCAAAATGGAAATCCACAAATTTCTTATATTGATCAATTTCCTGAACCCAAAAATATGAAACAAGGACTATTTTTACAAAAATTATCAGATGCCCTTGAAGAAAGTAATAATAAAATTACTTTTACTCTACCGGTAGGTAGTTCAATAGTAGCAAATAATTACTTTTGGCTACATGGAAGAAAACCGTTTAAGGAAAATAAAAATCTAAGCAGAGAATTACTCAGAATTAGAGGTTCCTTTTTTAATAATTAAGTGTAGAAAATACATTTATGAAATTGGGTTTTATAGGAACAGGTAAAATAACTTCATCAGTAGTTACTGGAATTTGCAGATCAAATATTTCTTTTAATAAGATCATTTTATCTCCAAGAAGTAAATCAGTTTCTAAAACACTAAAAAAAAAATTTAAAAAAATCTTAATAGCAAAGAATAATCAAGAGATACTTAATTCATGTAATTGGGTTTTTTTAGCAGTAACTCCAAATGTAGGACAAAAAATAATTAAAAACTTAAAATTTAAATCAAGCCATATGATAATAAGTTTTATATCTACAATGACTTTGCTACAGCTTAAAAAAGCCATTAAAGTTAAAGCGAAAATTATAAGAGCAATTCCTTTACCACCTATATCATTAAAAAAAGGACCAGTTCCAATATTTCCACCTAATAAAAAAGTAAAAAACTTTTTTGATAAACTTGGAACTACTGTTGAAATTAATAATGAAAAATTATCAAAAAATTTTTGGTCTACTTCAGGAATGATGGCACCATTTTATGAATTGTTAAGCACAATGTCTGATTGGTTAGTTAAACGTGGAGTGAAAAGAGATAAAGCACAAAAATATATCACTTCACTTTTTGTTGCTTTGTCCGAAGATGCAGTATTAAATTCAAAAAAAGATTTAAAATATTTAGTAAAAGAGTCTCAAACTCCAAGAGGACTTAATGAACAAGGAGTTAAAGAACTGAGAAAAGCAGGATTCTATAGATCTACTAAAAAAACATTAAATAGTATTCTTAAAAGATTAAACAAAGTATAATTTTTTATGCAGCTAGATTCTAATATTCTGCAAATAGATAATCTTTCAAAATATTTTGGAGGTTTAGCTGCGGTTGCAAATTGTTCATTAAAAATTAAGAGAGGATCTATAACTGGTATCATTGGTCCCAATGGATCTGGAAAAACTACTTTATTTAATCTTATTGCAGGAAACTTAAAATGTTCTGAAGGTCAGGTTTTGTTTAATAATGAAAACATTACAGATGTACCTTCTTATGAACTATTTTCAAAGGGTTTATTAAGAACTTTTCAAATAGCACATGAATTTTCTAACCTAACAGTTCTTGAAAATTTAATGATGGTTCCAGGAAATCAATCTGGAGAAATTTTATTAAACGCTTTGCTAAAACCAAACTTAATAAAAAAAGAAGAAGAGGAAATTAGAGCAAAAGCATATGAAGTAATTGAATTTTTAAATCTGAAACATTTAGCAAACGAGAGAGCGGGAAATTTATCTGGAGGACAAAAAAAATTATTAGAGCTTGGAAGAACAATGATGGTTGATTCCAAGCTTGTATTACTTGATGAAGTTGGAGCAGGTGTCAATAGAACTTTATTGAAAGAATTAGGAACGGCAATTTTAAGACTAAACAAAGAAAAAAATTATACATTTTGTATGATCGAGCATGATATGGATTTTATTAGCAGAATGTGCGATCCAGTAATTGTTATGGCAGAAGGTTCAGTACTATTTGAAGGAACATCAGATGAGGTAAAAAAGAATGAAAAGGTTATAGAAAGTTATTTAGGAAGAGGAAAATCTGAAGAAGAGGAAATTAATTAATGGCATTTTTTGAAGGAAATAAAATGACAGGTGGATATGGAGATGGCCCTGATATAATTAGTTCTTGTACTATTAATGTTAACAAAGGTGAAATAGTAGCAATCTTAGGACCTAATGGAGCAGGGAAATCTACTGCTATGAAAGCTATGCTTGGATTGCTTAATCTTAAATCTGGAAATATATTAATAGAAGGAGAAGATATTTCAAAATCATCTCCTCAGGAAAGAGTCAAAAAAGGTATTTCATTTGTTCCTCAAACAAGAAATGTATTTGCAGAATTAACTGTCAGAGAAAATTTAGAAGTCGGAGCATTTTTAAGAGAAGATGATGTTTTAAAAGTAATTGAAGAAATATACGATTTATTTCCAATTTTAAGAGATAAAAAAGATCAAGTAGTTGGACAATTGTCTGGAGGTCAAAGGCAGCAAGTTGCACTAGGAAGAGCTTTGATGATAAGACCATCAGTCTTGATGCTAGATGAACCTACGGCTGGAGTATCACCAATAGTAATGGATGAGCTTTTTGAACATATAGTTAAAGTTAAAAAAACTGATGTTGCAATAATTATGGTTGAACAAAATGCTAAGCAAGCTCTTAGTATTTCTGACCGTGGATATGTTTTGGTAACTGGAGAAAATAAATTTGAAGGATCTGGTAAAGAATTATTAAATGATCCTGAAGTCAGAAGATCGTTTTTAGGAGCATAAATGGATTTTATAAATGCATTAATTGTTTTATTAAATTATACAGTAATTCCAGCTCTTACTTATGGTTCTCAATTGGCACTAGGCGCAATTTTTGTTACATTAATTTATGGAATTTTAAGATTTGCAAACTTTGCAACTGGAGACATGATGTCTTTTGGAACGATGTTTGCTGTTCTTTTAACTTATTACTTTCAATCTAAAGGTATAAGTTTTGGATTTTTGCCTACAGCTTTATTAACAATTCCATTTGCTGTAGCAATGATGATTTTTTACATGCTTCTCATAGATAAAACAGTTTTTAGTTATTATAGAATAAAAAAAAGCCCACCAGTTCAACTGGCCATGGTTAGTTTGGGTGTAATGTTTGTTACCCAAGCAATAATTAGAATAATAATTGGACCAACTGACAGAAGATTTCTTGATGGAGAAAAATTTATTTTAAAAGCTACCGAATTTAAAGAAATGACAGGTCTTAGTGAAGGTTTAACAATAAAATCAACCCAAGTTATTACTTTAGTTGTAACAGTGGTTGTTGTTTCTATTATGTTTTGGTTTTTAAACAAAACTAAAACAGGAACAAGTATGCGCGCTTATTCTGATAATGAAGATTTAGCCTTACTGTCTGGAATTGATCCTAAAAGAGTTGTAATGATTACTTGGATAATTGCTGGAATATTGGCTACGATCGGAGGAATTTTATATGGCTTGGATAAAAGCTACAGACCATTTGTTTATTTTAATAACATGCTACCAATATTTGCTGCAGCAATTGTTGGTGGAATAGGAAATCCTTATGGAGCTTTCTTTGGAGGGTATGTAATTGCTTTTGCAGAAATATTTTTAACTTACGCCTATAAAAGATTTTTTGTTTATTTATTACCTGAATCTTTAGAGCCAAATTCATTAATGCAATTACTTTCAACAGATTATAAATTTGCTATTTCATTTTCTATTTTGGTAGTCGTATTATTATTTAGACCCTCTGGTATTTTTGAAGGAAAGAAAATATGAGGCAATATTCAAATGTCATTGCTGCTTATTCAATTATGTTAATACTTATAATTTTGGTAGGTGTATTTCAATCCTGGTCAATTGCTTTATCAATTTTTAATTATTGTATGATATCTGCTGTAATGACAATGGGAGCAAATATTCAGTGGGGCTATGCTGGCTTAATTAATTTTGGAATTATGGGTTATACAGCATTAGGTGGTTTAGCGGTTGTACTTGTTTCAGTTGCGCCTGTTCCAGAAGCTTGGAGTGTTGGAGGATTAAATATGATGACTTCTCTTGCAATAATAATTGGAATGATATTTTCAATAAGATACATTTTAAAAAAAATTCAAAAATCTAAAAAAAAAACTTATTTAATTGCAGCAATAATTTTCATTGGCTTGATATTAATTAAATTAATATCAGGACCTGCAATAGAAAAAATAGAAGCTGTTGAACCTGCTAAATTTGGTTTCTTAGGTGGACTTGGAATGCCAGTATTGTTTTCTTGGATAGTGGGAGGATTTTTTGCAGCGGGACTTGCTTTTGTTGTTGGAAAGGTGGCACTTGGATTAAGAGCAGACTACCTTGCAATTGCCACTTTATTAATTGCAGAAATTGTTGTTTCAATAATTAAACATGAAGATTGGTTAGCAAGAGGAGTTAAAAACGTTATTGGATTAAAAAGACCAGCACCATATGAAATTGACTTACAGACGTCTCCTTGGTTTATTAATTTAGTTGAAAAATTTCATTCAACAAAATTAGCAGCAATCAATTCTATTTCTGAAAAACAAGATTTACTTAATCAATTAGTCATTGATGCTTCTTCAATTTATGTAAAACTTTGTTTTGCAGGACTATTTTTAGTTGTTGTGATTATTTTATTAATTATCACACAAAAAGCTCTTTATTCTCCTTGGGGAAGAATGATGAGAGCAATAAGAGATAATGAAGAAGCAGCGAGCGCTATGGGTAAAAATATCGTTAAACAGCATTTGTTTATATTTATTTTGGGATCAGCGATAGTTGGTATAGCGGGTGCAATGATGGTAACCAACGACGGTTTGTTTACTCCAGGCAGCTATAGACCAATGAGATATACCTTTGTTATATGGGTAATGGTAATAGTTGGAGGAACAGGTAATAATTTTGGGGCAATTCTTGGTGGATTTGTCGTTTGGTTTTTATGGGTTCAAGCTGCTCCAATGGCTTTATTTGTAATAAATCTTTTTACTGCACACCTTCCAGAAACAAATGAATTAAGAATACATTTAATTGAAAGTGCTCCATATTTTAGGTTTTTACTTGTAGGAATTGGACTTTTAGTGATTATGCGTTTTAGACCACAAGGAATACTTCCAGAAAAAATAATTAAACAGTAATAATTTTGAAAATAAAAAACCCCAGCAAATAAATCTGCTGGGGTTTTAAATTAAGTTTTATCTTTGTTTTTTAGTTTTGAATTTACCGCCTTTGATTTCCTTCTCAAGGAAAGCACCAGCAGCTTCTCCAACATCTGTAAACTGAACTGCAGTAGCACCTTCATAATCTATAGCTTTTCCTTTAGCTAATAAATCAAGCGCTTTTTTCAATTCCCCTGGGTAAATTTTCTTACCAGGAGCATTAGCAACATCCATTACATTTGCTTGTACAGTTGCTCTATCTGCTTTACCACCAGCTTGCATAGCAAGAACTATTAAAGCTGCAGCATCATAAGATTCACCAGTATAAGGTCCAGAAGAATCAATACCAGCTGCTTTTGCTACTTCAGCAAATTTTCCTGCTCCTTTTCCAGTTGATCCTGGAAGAGAACCAAATGATTTGTTTAAGTCTTTACCAAATCTGTCAGTTAAAGAGTCACCTATCATACCATCAGATAATACAAACACATCAAATGCACCTGAGTCCAACGATCCTTGGATTATACTTCCACCTGCTTGATCTAAGTAACCTAAAACTGCTAAAGCATCTCCACCAGCAGCAGCTAAAGTTGCAACTTCAGCACCATAATCACCTTTACCTTCTTCGTGAGCAGTTACTACAGTTACGCTAATACCGTGAGCTTTTACAGCGGCAACATATACGTCAGCTAATCCTTTTCCGTAGTCATTGTTTGTATGAGTTACAGCAAGTGATTTAACTTTTCTATCTTTTGTTATGTCAGCTAAAATTTGACCACCTCTAGCATCTGATGGCGCAGTTCTAAAGAAATAACCGTTGTCATTTAAATCGGTTAATCCTGGAGAAGTAGCAGAAGGTGAAATCATCACCACTCCATTTGGAACAGCAACATTAGTTGCTATAGCACCTGTAACACCAGAACAGTCAGCTCCCATAATTGCTACAACACCACCTGAAACTAAACCTTCGGCAGCTGCAGTTGCAGCAGCAGAGTCAACACAAGTTGAGTCAGCTCTTTCTACTGATATTTTTTGTCCTCCTAATAACGAACCTGAATCTGAAGCTTCTTTAAAAGCAAGCTCAGCAGATGCAGCCATAGCAGGAGTTAGAGACTCAATAGGACCTGTAAATCCTAAAATGACCCCCATTTTAATATCTGCTAATACATTTGATGAAATCGTCGATACAAATATAAAAGCAGCTAAAACTAATTTTTTCATATTATTCCTTTTAATTGTTAACAATTTATAAAAACAAAATTAAATCTTATTAGTTTAAATTTTCAATGAGAAAATTATCTAGTTTTATGCAGTAAATACACAGATGTTATAACAATTATTCCACCACAGACCGTAATTATAGTCGGTATTTCACCAAAAATAAAAAATGTTAGAATTAATCCAAAAACTGGAAATAAAGAATAAAAAGGCAAAACCTTTCCTACTGGATAAAATTTATAAAGATAAAACATCATCAAGTGACCCAATATAGATATAATTCCACCTGCATATAAAACTGTAAGCCACCCATTTAAATCAATATTATTTATTTGCGTAACCACATTTCCTTCAAATATATTTGATAAAGAAATTAAAATAATAAATCCAATTAAACCCATTAAAGCATTTGTAAATTTTACATCTAATTCTTTCAGGTATCTTGAAAAAACTTGCGATAAACCATAAAAAAATGCCATTCCACAAATTAATAAAAATCCTAATATTTCATCTAGAACATTTGGATCGAAAGCAATCAGAACTATTCCTAAAAATGATGAAATAATTAAAAGCCATTTTTTTAAACTAATGGTTTCTTTTAGAAAAAAAGAACTTAAAATAATTGCAAATGGTATCGAGAGTTGAGCACCAATAGTAATTGGTGCTAATATATTAGAAACATCTAACGATACATATAAAAAGAAGTTAACTGCTACACCCATTGATATTGAAAAACCAATCAAAGGTATAAAATACTTTTTTGAAGGAACTTTTATATTACAAAAAGGTATCAGACATAAAAAAACTATTCCCATTCTTAATGCGCCAAATAAAATAGGATTAACTGAAGCATTTAAACCAAATTTACCTAAAGGATATGCACTCCCCAAAAAGAACATAACTAAAATAATTAAAGATGTGTGTTTATTAGACAAGACTATCTCATTGAGAAGGGGTCTAAAGTGGGCTTATCAGAAGTATAATACCAAGTTGTTTTAATTCTTGTATAATCTTTAATAGATTCGATTCCAGCCTCTTTTCCAAAGCCGCTGTCTTTAATTCCACCAAAAGGAGCCGAAGGTGAAATCAGTCTGTAAGTATTAACAAATGTAATACCTGCTCTTATGGCTTTTGAAACTCTTAAACCTCTTGAAAAATCACTTGTGTAAACACCGGAGCTTAATCCATATTGATTATCATTCATTTTTTCTATTACTTCATCTTCAGTTTTAAATTTCATTACAGACAATACAGGACCAAAGAGTTCATTTTCTGCAACTGGAAGATTATGATTATCGCATTCTATTATTGTAGGAGAAAAATAATATCCTTCATTAGAAAATGCATGTCTTTTTCCACCACATTTTATTTTTCCACCCTGGTCTACAGTAAGTTTTATATTTTTTTCAATTATTTCTAGTTGTTTAAAATTACTTAGAGGACCCATTTCACTTTCTGGATCCATAGGAGCTCCAATTTTAATTTTATTAGCTCTGACAGCAAGTTTATCTAAAAATTCATTATAAATTTCATCCTGCAAATATAGTCTTGATCCAGCTATACAGCTTTGACCACTTGCTCCAAAAATTCCAGCAGTTATCCCATTAATTGCATTTTCTTGATGAGCATCATTAAATACAGCAACTGGACTTTTTCCTCCAAGCTCCAGACTTACTTCTGATAAATTTTCTGCAGAGTTTCTAATAATATGTCTTGCAGTCTCGGGCCCACCAGTAAAAGCAATCTTTTCAACTAAATTATGTGTAGTTAATGCTTTTCCACAAGGGTCACCAAAACCAGTTATAACATTTACTACTCCTTTTGGTATTCCTGTCTGTTCAACAAGTTTTGCAAATTCAAACATCACAGCTGGTGCTAACTCAGAAGATTTAATAACCACTGTATTACCCATCGCAAGCGCAGGTGCTAACTTAGTTACTGTTAAAAGCATTTGTGAATTCCAAGGAATTATTGCAGCAATAACCCCTATAGGTATTCTAGTTGTAATGGCTTGAATATTAGGCTTGTCTATTGGCAATACAGTACCTTCAACTTTATCTGCTAAACCTGCGTAATAATCATAATATTCAGCAATGTAATTTGCTTGCTTGTTTGTTTCTCTAAAAAGTTTGCCAGTATCAATTGTTTCAATTTTTCCTAAAAGTTCAGCATTTTCTCTAAGTTTATTTGCTATTGCTCTTAAATAATTACCCCTATCTCTTGGTAATAATTTTGACCATTCACCTTCAAAGGCTTTTTGTGCAGCTTTAACTGCTTTATCAACATCATTTGCACTAGCTTCCGGGACTACAGCCCAAGGTTTATTATTTTCTGGATTAAGTGTTTCAAATGTTTTTTTGGTATCAGAATCAACCCATTCTCCACCAATAAACATTTTATATTTTTTAAGCTCAATCATTTTGAATATGTTTTTTAATAGCCATGTTTACATCATCTGCGCATTCAATACTACACAGATGTTTTCCTTTAGAAATTATTTTTACATTAGAATTATTAATAACTTTGCCTAGATTTATAGACATTTCTGGGGTTGATCCTATATCTCCTTCTCCAGTCATAATTAATGTTTTGGTTTTAATCTTTTCAAACTGTTCATCGTCTTTATGATTTACGAATAATTCATAAATTTTAAGAAAATTTTCCATGCTATTTTGTTCGAGTATTGAGCTAATTTTTTTATATGTGCTTGGATTTTTTTCTATGTATTCATCAGTAAACCATCTTTTAAGTGCTTGTTTTGATAAACTTTTACTTTTCTTTGCAAGTTCAAATCTATCTTTTACTATTTGTTGTTGTTTTTCCGTCCTTCTAAATATTGAGCAAAGTAGAATTAAAGATTCTAACCTATCGCTATACTTTGATGCAAAATTTCTAGCTATTAAAGAACCAATTGAAAATCCTACTAAATGAATTCTTCTTATATTTAATTCATCGATAAGATTAATTAGTTGATTTGAAAAATCATCAAAACTCAAATTTTCTTTATCTAAAGGAGTTTTTCCATGTCCAAGTATATCATAAGCTAGAAAAGTATTTTCAAATACATTTATTTGAGGCTCCCAGATTTTATGATTCAGACCAACGCCATGAATAAAAACTATAGGAACATCAGTTTTTTTATCTAATATATAAAAAGTATTTTGAGAATCTTTTGCATTGATCATTATTTACTTGGGTTCAATGCCCATTTCTTTCATATCTTGATATCTGTCGCCTGTTCTAGCATGCGCTCTCCCACTTGATGCCCCTCCTATTGCTATTACAATCTCATTATTAAATGGTGCATCATGAATAGTAAACTCATGTGTTAAGTAATATGGTCTTAAACCCGAGTCTGTCTTATGCATCATTGGAATAGAAATTTTTGAACCCGCAGCCCCCCTAGTATTTGTAAAGCTTAAATAAGATGTTCCGCCAACTGCATCTCTAAATTTGTTTCCAAATCTTAAAGTATGGATAAAAGCAGAGGCATGTTCTATTTCACCATTTAAACCAACAACTCCAGCTTTTCCATATGCTAATATCTTTTCTGGTGAACCAATTTCTTTAATTAATTCAGGAACCAAAATATCACCCAGTTTTGGGGCTAAATCTAATATAGTAGGTTTTAAATCTTCAACAAATCCTTGACCATCCCACGGGTTTTTGAAAACAGCAGCAACTGAAACAAGTAAGACAGGTTCTTTTGCTTCCTTGCCGCCTTCTATAAAAGTTTTATCAACAAATTTTGTAAATTTTCTTAATTCTAATTTCATTTTTTTAATCTATGTTTAAAACTATCTCTTCTAAAACTGTATAGCGCTTTTGGATCTACATCAACATCTATAACAACTGGTTTTTTTATTTTAAGAGCTGATTTTAAAGTACGATTTATTTCTGAAATTTTTTTAACTTTAAAACCTTTTGCTCCATATAGTTCAGCTAATTTATCAAACCTAGGGCTACTTATATCTGCTCCTAGATATCTTTTGCCATAAAAATCTTTTTGATATGCTTTTTCAGCACCCCAGCTTTTATTATTCATGACAATTGTTATTGTATTGATTTTATATTCTACTGCAGTACTTAACTCTGAAATTGTCATACCAAATCCTCCATCACCCATTAAACTAATAACTGTTTTATTAGGTTTTGCTAATTTTACACCTAATCCGCATGCAAATGAAAAACCAACTAATCCAAAATCTAAAGGTGTAAATAACGATGGAGGGTTATAATAATTTAAAGAGTCTGTGGCTTGTAGACACAAAGTTCCAGCATCAAGTGTTATAGCTGAATTTTTTGGAAGAGCCTTTCTTAATTCTCTAAATAGACTTTTTGGTTGAATAGGAAAATTTTTTGATTTTATATTATTTCTATCAAATAGAAATTTTGATCTTTCTTTTAAATATGAGTTGGTCCATTTTTTAACATTCAAAATAATTTTTTGTTTTTTTAATTCTTTATATAATTGATTTGCAGTTAGGGCTGCATCAGCATGAATCCCAATTGCAATTGGAAAATATCTTCCAAGCATTTTTTTTTCTAACTCAACTTGAATAATTTTTGCTTTTTTATTTATGTTTTCGTAAGAATAAAATGTGGAATTAAAACCCAATCTTGTTCCTAGAGCTATAATAACATCAGCCTCTTTTACAAGTCTAGAAGCTACTGGGTTACCTCTAGGACCCATTTGTCCTGCATTTAGTTTATGGTCAAATGGTATAGCATCTCCATGACCTGCTGCTGTTACAATTGGAATATTTAGCAACTTTGCTAAATTAATTACTTCTTTATATTTTGAATTATATTTTATTCCACCTCCAGCAACTATTATTCCTTTTTTTGAACTAGAGATTAATTTTACTGCTTTTTTTATAGAACTTGGTTTAGCTTTAATTAAACTTTGTTTTTCATAGGAAATTTTATTTTCATTAATTTTAAATTTTGATTTTTCAGATAATATATTTCTTGGAAGATTAATGCATACAGGACCTTTTCTTGATGACATGGCCAATTTAAAAGCATCACTAAAAGTTTCAGGAATTTTTTTTACACTTTTTACCAACCAGGTTTTTTTTGAGATAGGTTTAAACAACGATTGTTGATCAAGTCCTTGAAAAGCATCTTCCATCTGATCTTTAGTAGAAAAAGATCCAGCGATGGAAACTACGGGTGAGAAAGCAGCTTTGGCTTGTGCTATCCCAGTAATTAAATTAGTTGCACCCGGACCGTTTTGCCCAGCAAGCATTACCCCGGGGCCATTAGAGGCTCTAGCATATCCATCTGCCATATGTGTGCCAGTTCTCTCATCTCTTACACCAATAAATTTAATTTTTTTTTGATGATACAATGCATCAAACATTTCCATTGTAGCAGAGCCTATTAAGCCAAAAACATGTTTAACTTTTTCTTTTTTTAAGGATTTAATCGCAGCTTGACCACCAGTCAGACTCTTAGATTTGATCACGAAACTTTTTTGACTTCAGTATCTAAATTATCTTTGAAATGAGGCATTACTTTTTCGGTAAACATTTTAATACTCTTCATACAATCCTCATGTTTAATACCAGGAAAATTAGACCAAACTTGCAAGTTTTGAAGATTTAATTCTGACTTAAGTTCATTTATTTTATCTATCACATATTCAGGTGTTCCAAATAACATGTTACGTTTATGAAGAAAGTCATAGCTCAATAAATCTAGCTTACCTTTGGTAACAGGAAGTTCTTCTCCAGGATCCATATGGTTTCCTAAGCCCCTCCAGTGACAGACCCATCTCATATAATTAACCATATGTTCGCCAGCTTTTTCTTTTGCTTCTTCCATTGTATCTGCAACAAACATGTCTCTTACTAATGAAATACCATCACCCATTGGTACATTTCTTTTTTCAGCTTCTGATTTTGCATTTTTAAATGCTTCAAATTTAACTTTTAAAGCCTTAACTGTAGGTATCCACATTATAATATTTAATCCTTGTGTTGCTGCCCATTCAATAGATCTAATTCCATCGACTACTTGGTGTATAGCAGGAAAAGGTTTTTGATAAGGTTTTGGAAGAACACTTATATTTTCCATAACATTTGTTTCAAGATTAACTAAATCTTTATTTGGTGGACTCATATCATGCTGCCAAACATAATTGGGAGCAGGATAAGTATAAAACTCACCTTTATGATTAAAAAATTTTTCTTTCCAAGCTTTTTTTAAAATTGTCAGAGTTTCCTCAAACAGTCTAAAATTTTTTGCTTGGTCTTTCATATCTGCTTCTTTATTTAAGTTTATTGCTTCTCTACCATAAATTCCTCTTCCAATTCCAACTTCAACTCTTCCTTTTGACAATTGATCAAGAAGAGCAATATCTTCTGCCATTCTAATAGGATTATGAAAAGTAATTACATTGCAAGCTTGTCCTATTCTAATATTTTTTGTTCTAGCTGCAGCATCAACTCCCATCATCAATGGATTTGTAAGAGACTCCATTCCTTCATGATTAAAGTGATGCTCCGTGTACCATATGGAGTTCCATTTATTTTGATCACAATATTCTGTAATTTCTCTCGTTTCGTCTAAAAGTTTGTCGTAAGGTTTATGCGTCCAGTTTGTAGTGTTACAAAAGTAACCAAATTTCATTAAAGCCTCCTTTAAAAATTAATTTAAAGACGACCGATCCCGCTTTCGTAAATATTCTAGTAGATACGATGAGTTATGTATCGCTTTATAAATAAATATTATTATTGTTATCGTTGATATTCAATGAATTTTTTTAATGATTGATTCAGGAACTTTTCATAAATCAAACCTTTATTATTGATTTTTCTAGCATTAAGAAAGTTTGGATTCATTTTAAAATCATAAGAAGGTTCAAAAAAGAAAGGAATAGACATTCGTTTTTTTTTATTCCATAGCACTCTATGATTAGTTGCCTTAAATTTACCTTTACTTAAAAATTCAAGGGCTCTTCCTGTATTAACCACTAAAGCATTTTTATTAAAGGGAATATTGTGCCATTTTTTTGTTTTTCTATTTTGAACTTGTAAACCTCCTTTCTGGTCCTGATAAAGAATTGTAAATATTCCACTATCAACATGTGTTTCACATCCTAAAGCAACCCCATCCTGTTTTGAAATTTCAACAGGCTTTGATTGATTACGATAATAATTAAACCTTAGAGTGCTAAGAGTTTTTAATCTAGAAAAGACTTTTTTTGAAATACTGGTATCATTTTTATAGATTGAAATTATACTTTTAAAAAGAAACTCTCCTAAAATAAAAATATTATCAAAATAATTTGACAAAATTTTAATTGATTCTTTATCTATAGATTTGGTTAAATCCAAATACTCAATATATTGGTTTCTTAATTTTTGAGCGTATTTTTGAGAAACTTTTAAATCGCCAATATCTAACCCCTCTTTTCCATTCACATCATTAGGAAAATATCCTCTATAAATATTTTTATTTTTAGAATTCCATTTTTTAGGTGAGAGCTTTTTTTTATTTTTTTCAGATGAATTAAAAAATTTTTTACCAACTTTACAAGTATTTTTAATATTTTTTTGACTTATTCCATGACCTGTAATTTGAAAAAAACCTATATTGATGCAAGCTTTTTTAATTTTATTTATAGTTCGTATTGATTTTGTTGAATGAAAATCTTCTTTTAAAATTGAAGTTATATTAATAGTAGGAATAAAATTTTTCATTTATCTTAAAGGTTTGTCAGTAACAATAGATTGGTCTTGAGCTTTTTCACGTAAAAAAATATATATACCACTACTTACAATTATTAGTATTCCAATTAATGTATTTAAAGTTGGTACTTCATTAAAATATATCCAGCCTATTAATGGTGACCACAATAATATTGAATATTCAAAAGGTGATACTACAGCGGGCGATGCTATGCTATAAGCTGAAAATAATAGAAGGAATGCAACAGTAGCCGTAATACCAGTGGCAACCATAAATAAAATACTATTTTCTATATCTATAAACCATTCTCTAAATATAAATTGAGCAGCAGGGTGTTCTGTTGTATTAAATTTACCATCTCCAATGACAAAATAGAAAATTATACTAAAAATTATTGCACCAATATAAAAAGTAAAAGTTTGAGTATAAACACTATCTTTGTCTGAAGTTTTTTTTATGATTATCATTGATAATGAATAACAAAAGGCACATAAAATTGGCAACAAACTTAAATAATTAAAATTACTAAAATCTGGATTTAAGGTTATGTAAACCCCAATAAACCCTATAGCTATAGCTGCCCACCTTCTGGGACCTATTTCTTCTTTTAAAAAAAAATGTGCAAAAATTGTAATTAAAAAAGGAGTAACGAAAAATAAAGCTGTAGCAGTACCAAGTGGTAATACGGTCAGAGAAACATAAAAAGAACTAAAGCCGAAGAAAAAAAGTATTACACGGCAAAGTGTTAAAATTGGATATTGGCTTTTAAATACAATCGGTTTTTTTTTTATAATTAAAAATATTAAAATAAGAATAAAACTTACTACAGTTCTTATTAAGTATATTTCATAAAGTGAAACAAAATTATAGATATGTTTCATAATCCCGTCCTGTACAGAAAAAACCATCATTGCTAATAATATGAGGATTATCCCTTTGGGATTATTATTTTTTTTAGACACCTGCTCCTAATATCACAAACTCTATTGTTTAGGAAAATAATCTTGCAAGTCTCCTTCTCTATAAACATCAGTTGTGCTGCAATGTAAACTTCCACCGAAGCCATAGGCTTCTCTAAAATCTATAGGCAAAACTTCCATGCCTAGTTTATCAAGTTGTTCAGCTTGATATACTTCACTTTTTTCTACACATACTGTTTTTGGATCTAAAACCAAAATATTCATTGATAACCATATTGAATAATAAGTTAGAGGAGGAGGGGAGTTATGGGCTGGTTGTGCTGCTTCAATAATTTCCCATCCGTTATTCTCAAAAAGTTTTCTTTGTTCTTTAGGAAGTTTTCTTACAGGGTTATTTAATATTAGACCAGGTTTGATGGGGGTAAAAGTTGCATCTATATGAATAGGGTAAGGATCGCCTGGGAAATTTACAGTATGAATACGATGATCAGGAAAATGTCTTTTTAACCAATCTATACCTTTTAAATTTGTAGTAAAACCATGTTGAACTATTAAGTCTTTTCCAAACCTTAAAATATCAGCAGCATCAAAAAGAGGCTCTTCTTCAGTTGTTACAAAATATTTTTTTTCAGCCCATTCTAATCTTTGTTCAATACTTACTTCATCAGACAAATAATTTTTATGATAATCCTTATCTGTCAATCTTGGTTTTGGAGCTGACTCATGTTTCATACCTGGATCTTCCACAAAGTATTGCTGTATCAATGGTCTATAAGCTAAATATTCAAACCAACGGCATCGAAAGCTCATAGTTGCTTCTAACATTTCTTTTCCAACAGTAATAATTACATCTCTTGATGGCATACATCCAAACATGTGTTCAGCTTTCCAGTCTGGTGTAGCAATTTTTTCGTCAAATTTTAAAGGAGTTGGTCTATCAACTCTTATTCCTCTACCTTCTAATGTTTTTACAAATTTATCTAGAAGTTCGTTTGCTTTATCTATTGAATCTTGATCTCTTCTACCATGCTTCCCTTTCATTACCGAGTCAGGAGGGATTTTTACATCCACTGCCGGCTCGGGAGCCGGTATACAACAATTATCTGCTCTTCCGACAATTACATGTTTTAAAGGATCCCATTCATTCCAACTTTGTACAATAGTTTTTTTCATATAATTAATCTATTGGATAATCCCAAGCATCTTCTCCTATAACTTTTGATATAGCAGAAAAATCTTTGTTGTCATTACCTTCTTCGCAAAATTTATGATAGATACTTAAGGCCATAGCACCAAGTGGGGTAGAAGCCTTTACTTGTTTTGCGCATTCATTTGCTAATTTTAAATCTTTATTCATCATTCCTGCAGAAAATCCAGGTCGATAATTGTTATTTGATGGTGTTCCTTCAATTAAACCAGGTAAAGGAGGATAAACAGATATTGGCCAGCTATTACCAGATGCATTTTTCATAATTTCATGAACTTTTTTAATATCTATGTTTAATCTTTTTGCTAACATTAAAGATTCAGATGCTGCTATCATTGTAATTCCTAAAGACATATTGTTACAAATTTTAGCACCATTTCCACTGCCGAGATCACCAGCGTGAAATATATTTTTTCCCATAATTTTTAGAAGAGGAAGGGCAAGATCAAAAGCTTCTTTGGTTCCCCCAACCATAATATTTAGAGTTGCTTTTTGTGCACCCATTACACCTCCACTTACAGGAGCATCAATAATTTTAATACCTTTTTCTGACGCCTTATTTCCTATTTCGATTGAAGTTTGAATATCAATTGTTGAACAATCAATAAGTAGACAATTTTTTGATACTTTATTTATTATACCTTTCTCTCCTAAATAAACTTCTTTTGAATTTTTGCCTTCTGGAAGCATTGTAATTACAGTTGTTATTTCTTCTGTAATTAAATCATCTAAATTTTCCACAACATCTAAATTTTTTTCTTTTGCTTTTACGATCATACTTTTTGAAACATCAAAGACTTTAACTTTTTTTCCAGATTTAACTAAATTATATGCCATCGGATTTCCCATATTTCCAACTCCGATGAACGCAATTAGTTCAGACATATTTTCTCCTTTTGTTAAATTTAATTTACTTTACCAAGTAAATTTACAATTAAGACTCCAGCTATAATTAAAATAATTCCAATTAAACCATATATATTTGGCATTTGATTATATTTTACAATTCCAAATATAAGTATTGATGCAACTGTAATTGCACTGTAGGTGGCATAAGCAAAACCAACTGGAATTGCAGACATACCTTTTGCTAGCGAAAACATGGTTACACACATTAAAAGTATACATGCAACAGAAGGTGTTAATTTTGAAAATCCATCAGATATTTTTGCAAAACTATTAGCAGTTATTCCACAGGTTATTGCAATTGCTAAAAAAATATATCCTGTTAACGGCTTCATATTAATTAGCTTTTCCAAGTAAATTTACAATTAAGACTCCAGCTATGATTAGAGCGAGACCAATTAAAGTATACATATCTGGCATTTGATTAAATTTGTACATACCAACTATAGTAGTCGCAATAATACATAATCCAGCAAAAGAAGCATATGTAATTCCAACCGGAATTGATTTCATTACAAGCGAAAGGGTGTACATACAGCCAACAATTGTTATTGCTGTTAAAATACTTGGTATTAATAAAGTAAAACCTTGAGCTCCTTTAGCAAAACCATTTGAAGCTGTTCCTAAAACAACTGCAATTATTAGAATTATATAAGCTGTTAAATTACCCATTTTTTTTCGACCAAGTTATAGCATCTTCCATTCTATCATCTCCCCAGAAGATTTCACTATTAACTATGAACGTAGGGCTTCCAAAAACTTTATTATTACGTGCACTATCTGTATTTGCTAAAAATTCTTTTTTTATTTCTTCAGAACTTGCTCTTAAAATTATTTTATCTTTATCTATTTTAAGCTCAGAACATATTTCAGAAATATTAGGTTCAGTTGCAGGTTCTTTTTTTTCTTGAAACCATCTTTTATAAGTAAGTCTTACATAATCAATTCCCCAACCTTCTTTTAAACCAAGTATTGCAAGTTTATTTGCTAAATCAAATTGAGTTAACGGGTAGGGCACAGGAGTTTTTGCAGAAAAACCATATCCTTCGGCTCTTCTTTCAATATCTCTCCACATATAATCAACTTTGTTTTTTTTATCATCAGGAAAAGGATGGTTATTCATTTCATTCATTATTATTCTTACACTGAATGGTTTCCAATTAAATTTTACCTGATGTTTTTTTTCAACATCTAAAATTCTTGTTACAGAAAGATATGTGTATGTGCTTCCAATAGAAAAATAAAAATCTATATTACTCATATTTCAATCCTTTCTTATTTAATTAAATTAAACCAATATCATTTTTATAAAAGTATACCGCTAGAAACAAAACTATAAGAACATAAATTACTGCGTAAATTGTATATTTGATATATTTTTTCACTTAACTTGAAATACATTTTGCGGTTATCTTATTGCCATCCAGATCACGAACATAACCATAGTAATTTCCATCAGATCTTAATCCAGGAGCTCCTTCATCAACTGCTCCGTTTTCTAAGGCAGTTGTATGAAATTTATTTACTGCATCTTTGGTTTCAGCCAATAATGCAACCATAGTGCCATTTCCAACTGTCGCTGTCTTTTTATTATAAGGTTTTGTTATATAAAAATTAACTTCACCTGGCTCACTTGAATCACCATAACCTACATATCTTTCTGTTGTGGTAATTTTTTTTAATCCAAGATGTACAAATATAGCATCATAAAACTTAGTTGATTTTTCAAGGTCATTTGTACCTACCATTACAAAACTAATTATTTTATTCATACACTTTCATTCCTTATTAATGTTTTTAATTTTTCAATCATTATAACAGGAGATTTCATAGCAGGATATATTTTGTGCGCTTTAATATAACTATCTATGGCAATTTGATAATTTTTTAATGCAAGTTGGACAAGACCTTGACCAGAAAGTGCTCCAAAATGTCTCTCTTCTAAACTAAGAACTATATCGATATCATTTTGTGAAAGTTCATAATTTCCCATTAAATATAAGACGGTTGCTCTTTTGTTCCAAGCTTCAGCCCAATTTGGATCTAATTCAATTGCTTTAGAAAATATTTCATGTGCACTAGTTAATTGATTTTGAGACATATAATATGAACCTTCTGCAAGAAGATCTGTTAAAATTCGTTCAGATGGGTGAGTGGTCCAAAGTTTCCATATTTTACTTTCTATTTCTGAAGCAATAATAATATTTTGCTCCGTTTTTAATTTTAAAAATAATTCATTTAGTTGATCTATATTTTTTTCTGAATTCGCTGGAAAGTTTATTAGTAGAAAAAAAGTTATAAAGTATAAAAATTTTTTCACTTTACTTAGTTATAATTTTGCCCACCATTCCAGATTCATAGTGTCCAGGTATATTACAAGCCATTTCTAATTCTGTACTTTTAGAAAATTTCCAAATAATTTCGCCTTGAGCTTGTGGTTCTAACATAATGCTGTTCGAATGAGAGTGCCCTAACGAATGGTCTTTTTTAGACATTTCTTTCATTTTTTTCTTATCAATTTTATCAAATGAAATTATTTCATGATCAATTAATTTTTGCATCTCTGGTTGATGTTTTATATGCATTTCTTTAGTACCAATATTATATTCATGAACCATTTCTCCAAGGTTAGTAATCACAAATTTAATTGTTTCACCCTTTTTAACGGAAATTAAATTCGGCTCATAATAGTTATCGTACATTTTAATTTTTATTACTCTATCAACTTTTTTTGGATCACCTTTTTCACCAATAGATTTTGTTGAAGATGCAACCAAATTACAAGGGTAGATAAATATAAAAAACGTTAAAATAAAACTTAAAATTTTATTCATCATAGATCAGACGCTCTCACTATTGCCAATTTTAAAAGTCGTACCCCATGGTGTTAGGAATGATTCAATTATTATTGACATATTAAATTTATTTAGGCATTGGTGTAGCGCCAGTCTCTAAACTTGTGATTTTTCCATCTTTGTATTTATAGACCGCCATTACTGCTTCAACATTTCCATCATCAAATGTAACGAATGCATGATGTATGCCAACTTCATCATTCTCATAAACCACTCTTGTCTTATCTTGTTTAATGTCACCACTCATCGCCCATTTAATTACATCACCTTTGCTTAATGTGTTACCAGATTTATGCATTGTAAATTTAAAATCATCATGCAAAAGTTCATTCATAGCTGCTTCATCTTTGTTTTTCATTGCAGCGCTGTATTTTTCTAATATAGACATTTTATACTCCTTTAATTATTATTTGATTTGTGTCTGCGTTATCCAATCTTATTTGTCTAACAGGTTTATACTCTTCAGAGTTATACCACTCTAAAGCTTTTTCATAAGAAGGAAATTTAATAACAATGTTTCTAGAGTTTTTCCATTCACCTTCAACATGACTAAACTCACCTCCTCTTACTAAAAACTCTCCTTCAAATTTTGCAACAATATCTGTAACTTTTGCTAAATATTCTTTGTAATTCTCAGGATTATTAACTTCAATTTGAGCAATCGCATAACCAGACATAATTTACTCAGCAGGTATTACCACACTTTTAGAACCATCTGCAGCTTTTGTGAAGGCTTTATTGTAATCAATAACTTCATGTATCATTAGATCATCCATGAGTCCCGAATTTATAAAAGCAACTTTCATTCCAACAACTGTTTCAGCATCTCCTTCTACACAACAGACTACATCAAAACGTCCACGAACCCATTCGTAACTAATCATTTTTCCACCGATGGCTTCAATAACTTTTTTTGTTGATGCATGTCTATCCGCAGATGGATCTTTTTGCATTCTTTTTAAAAGTTCTTTGCTTACTTTTCCGATTACATAATATTTTGCCATTTTAGATATCCACTTTAGTTAATTCCCAAACATGCATCTTATTCACACACTCATCATAAATTGGTTTTCCAATTGGATTTGTTCCAGATACCATCTCTTTCATTTTTTCCATATTATGAACAAATACCTTAAACATAACACCGCTTTTATCTGGCTTTACTGCTCCTATAGTTTTTTCTGGATGAGCTGCTGATTTTCTTACACTCATTCCTTCATCTGATTGCATCCATCCCATAAATTTTTCAAGCTTTCCTTCTTTCAAATCTACGATCACTAAAACTTCTTTATCCATTATTTCCTCCCTGTTATTTTTTTATAGCATTATACATGCTTAGAGTATCATCGAAAGCCATAAACATAGACATTTTTCCATCTTTTATCTCAAAGTAATGACCGAATATAGTTTCCATACCATCAGCAGTTGCTTTACATTTAGCAAATACTTTATCTCCTTCTGCAATCATAAACTCAGGGGTTACAGAAAAATTACTCCATTGTTGAGGTATTAAAGACATTGTTTTCATCATTGCTTCTTTACCTTTGTGAGTTCCTGACATTGGATGTTTGTCACCTGGATAAACCCAAGTTATTTCATCGTGAACTATTTCATTAAAGAAAGTTTCCATGTCTCCCTTGCCAAATAATTCATAACCTCTTTTTACAAGTTCTTTTGCGTCCATTTTTGTTCCTTTATTTGATTATTAATTTTGCATTAAATTTAAAATATTCTAACAAATGAATGTAACGATATTATTACAATGCAGATATGCGCCTTAAATCCAATTGGGAAAGGGAAGACCTTTTTCTTTTAAAAAAGCTTTATTGAACAGCTTTGAGTTGTATTTGTCAGATTTATCACAAAGAATTGTAATAATTGTTTTTCCTGGACCAAGTTCTTTACCCAATCTTATAGCTCCAGCAATATTTACTCCACAACTTGTTCCTAAACTTAATCCTTCATTTTGAATTAAATCATAAATTATAGGCAAAGACTCATGATCACTTATTGAAAATGCGCCATCTATTTTAGCTTCTGCAAAATTAGCTGTTATTCTACTAGATCCAATACCTTCCGTTATTGAACCACCCTCTGACTTTAGTTCTCCGTTTTCTATATAATTATAAAGAGCAGAACCTGTTGGGTCTGATAAATAAATTTTAATATTTTTATTTTTCTCTTTTAGATAACTGCTGGTTCCACTAATTGTACCTCCAGTTCCCGAAGAACAGATAAAACCGTCTATTTTGCCATTTGTTTGATCCCAAATTTCAGGTCCAGTTGTTTCATAGTGACCTTTGGCATTAGCAGTGTTATCAAATTGATTAGCCCAAACTACGCCGTGATTATTTGAACTTTTAAGTTCTTCAGCTAATCTTCCAGCAAACTTAACGTAATTACCATCATCTTTATAAGGTTTTGGTGGTACCAATCTTAAATCTGCACCAATATTTCTTAAAGTATCTTTTTTTTCTTGGGTTTGGTTATCATTCATTACTATTACAGTTTTATAACCAAGAGAATTTCCTATTAAGCACAAACCAATTCCAGTATTACCTGCTGTTCCTTCAACTATTGTTCCTCCTTTAGAAATTAATTTTTTTTCTTCAGCATCTTTTATTAAAGCAAGAGCTGCTCTATCTTTTACTGATCCACCAGGATTTAAGTATTCAGCTTTTCCATAAATATTACATCCTGTAATCTCTGACGCAGCTTTAAGCTTTATAAGAGGAGTATTTCCTATCGACTGAATAAAACTATCGCTGTAATTTTTCATTATTCACTTTCATCTGTAACAGCGTAGGGTTTAAATTCTTCATTTGCCATCCCAACATTTTTTGCTGGTATTCCAACCATTACAGCATTTTCAGGAACATCTTTAGTTACAACTGCATTAGCTCCAACCTTAGCATTTTTTCCTACTACAACAGGGCCTAATATTTGTGCTCCTGATCCTACAACAACATTATCCATTAATGTAGGATGTCTTTTTGTATTTCTTTGTTCATTAGATTTTATACTCGGAGCAATTCCTCCTAAAGTAACCATATGATAAATAGTTACATTATTTCCAATTTCAGAAGTTTCTCCAATTACCACACCCATGCCATGATCAATAAATAAATTATCACCTATCTTTGCCTTAGGATGGATTTCTATACCCGTTAAGAATCTTGAGAATTGAGAAATCATTCTTGCAATTAAATCAAACTTTGCAATAGAAAAAAAATTTGCAATTCTATGGAGAAAAACTGCTTTAACACCTGGATAAGTTAATATTATACTTAATTTTGATTTTGCAGCAGGGTCTCTGTTAATTATGGATTCTAAAAAATTGTTCATTCAAGTATTTAAAAGATTAATTTATTTAAATAATCAATTAGTTGTTACAACAACAACTTCCTGATTCAGGTTTACATCTGCACTCTTTGGTGCCGTCACATTTGCATTTGTCATAAGTACAATTTGTACATACACATTTTGGATTGTTGCAAGCCATGGAAATAATATAATTATAGATCCATTAAAAACAAGGCTAAATTAATGCTGATTATATCTGATTTAACGTCAAACCTTTTAAATTTGCTGGAACAGCTATATCCATCATTTTTGGATTAGACAGATTTAAATTATTCATAATCTCTGCATATTCTTCTTTGGAGCTGACTTGCAAACGAGGATTGTTATTTCTCTCATTTTCAATAGTTGAATTTTTTTTCCCATTATAATCATGAGCTGGATAGACAAGTGTTTTTTCAGGTAATTTGAGTAATTTATTAAATAAAGAGTCATAAGCATCAAAGGGACTTCCACTTTGAAAATCTGTTCTTCCAGTTCCATTTATTAAAAGAGTGTCTCCAGTGAAAACTCTATCATTCATTAAATAACAATAAGAACAATCAGTATGGCCGGGTGTATATATTGCTTTAAGTTCAATATTTTCTATATTTAAATTTTCATTATCTTTTAATTTAATATCAACAACTTCAGATTTTGATTTTTCTCCCATAATTCGGGTACAATTAGTTCTTTTATTAAGTTCATTTAATCCTGAAATATGATCAGCATGTATATGGGTGTCAATCACTTTAACTAATTTTAAATCTAAACTTTCCAATACTCTTACATATTCATCTGTATGTTCAATTACTGGATCAATAATTAATGCTTCTCTACCTTTGCCACTTGAGATTATATAAGTGTAGGTTGATGATTTGTTGTCAAATAATTGGTTAAATATCATTGATAAAAAATATTATTAAAATTTGCATACCAAATCAATCTTGTTTATAATAATTCTAAAAATTAAAAGGAGACAAGTATTATGTTAAAAATAAACAGTGTTTGCCCAGATTTTCAGTGTAAAACATCAGAAGGGGATATATCTTTTCACGAATGGCTAGGAGATAGCTGGGGAGTTTTATTTTCTCACCCAAAAGATTTCACACCTGTTTGTACTACAGAATTAGGTTCTTTAGGACAGATGAAAGCAGAATTTGATGCAAGAAATGTAAAAGTTATTGGATTAAGTGTTGATGGTGTTGAAGACCATAAAAAATGGTTAGAAGATATTAAAGATGTATCTGGAACCAAACCAGACTATCCAATTATTGCTGACGAAGATTTAAAGGTTGCTAAACTTTTTAATATGTTAGAAGGAGATGCGGGAACCTCATCTATGGGTCGAACTGCAGTTGACAATGAAACAGTAAGAACAGTTTTTGTTATTAGACCGGACAAAAGAATTGGTTTATATCTTACATATCCAATGGCAACAGGAAGAAACTTCCATGAAATATTGAGAGCTATAGATTCAATGCAACTTACAGCTAAACATAGAGTTGCAACTCCTGCAAATTGGAAAAAAGGAGAAGATGTAGTTATTCTGCCAGCTGTAAAGGATGATGAAGCTAAAAAAATATATCCAGATGGATGGGAAACAGTTAAACCATATTTAAGGAAAGTACCAGATCCATCTAAATAATCTGGTAATAAAAAATTAAAAACCTCAGCATTGAGATTTTTTCAATTAAGTCTGAGGTTTTTTTTTAGGATCTATTATATTTTTTCATAGAAACACTAGCGAGTAAAAAATTTGGATCTATAAATATTTTTGATTCTTTAATTTTTTTAAATGATTTGAATGCAAATATTGCAATCGGCAATTCTGTGCAGCCAAGTATTATTTTTCTGCACTTAATTTTTATTAAATAATTAACTGCAGGTCTAATAGCTCTCTCTGCTTCTTTTATTTTACCCATTTTTACATACTTTATTGATTTATTTACTGAACTTTTTTGTAAAGATTTTAATGGACTAACTAATTGAAAATTTTTTTCAAAGTATCTGTGATAAACTTTAGTATCTAATGTGGCTTCAGTACTTAGAAGTCCTATCTTTGAATTCTGTTTACATGTTTTTTTTGTATCCAAATATACTTCTTTTGGCATACTGATTATCGGAATATTAATTTTTTTTTGAAGATCATCGTGCCAATAATGAGCTGTATTGCATGGCATTACAATGAACTTGCAGTTATTTTTTTGCAACATTTTACATCCTTTAACAAGGGCGTTTAATACATTGTAATATTTTTTTAAATTTTCTGGTCTCCTGGGTGTATCTGATTTGTTATAAAGAACAAACAAAGGATATTGTTGATCTAGCTTTCCTCTATTAAGTTTTGCTAGTTTATTACAAAAATCTAAACCAGCTTGAGTCCCCATTCCACCTAAAATTCCGATCATATGTATTTAATTTTTGATTTTTGTATTAATCATTGATGTATACAACTATATTTTAAAAATTTTTATGCAAGAAATTTATGTAGATGATGTTGGAATAGGATTTCCTTTAGTTTTAGTTCATGGATATTTAGGTTCTTCAGAAATGTGGAATTTACAAAAAAGATTTTTAAGTAAGCATTTTCGAATAATTACACCTGCCTTACCTGGTTTTGGGGAAAGTTATAAAGCGCAATCTTTAGACAATATTAATTTAATTGCAAAATCTATATTAAAATGCCTAGATGAAAAAAAAATAGATGAATTTCATCTAATGGGACATTCAATGGGGGGAATGGTAGTTCAAGAAATGGTAAAAATTTCTAAAAATAGGGTTAAAAAGTTAATTTGTTTTGCGACTGGTTCAATTGGAGATATTCCAGGAAGATTCGAACCTTTGGAAACTACAAGAAAAAGATTAAAAAAAGACGGATTAAAAGCAACAGTAAATCGAGTTTCTCAAAATTGGTTCCTGGAAGGAAGTAAGGCTAAATATTATTATTTTTGCGAAAATGCAGTTAAAAACATTTCTATAGAAACAGCAGATAATGCTCTAATAGCCATGAAAAATTGGAGAGGGTATGAAAATTTAAAAAATATCAAACAAGATACCCTGATCATCTGGGGTGATAAAGATGTTTCATATAATTTTAATCAAGTTGATAACTTAAAAAAAAATATACCTAATAGCAAATTAGAGATCTTTAAAGGTTGCGGTCACAATGTTCATCTTGAAGAACCTCAAAAGTTCAATGAAGCAGTAAAAAACTTCTTATCATGAATAGAAATCTTTTAATTCTTACATTAAGTCAAATTTTTAGCTTTACTGCTGCTCCAGTAACAGTATTTTTAAGTGGAATTATTGGTTCTCAAATTAGTCCTTTAAAATCACTTTCTACTTTACCAATGTCAATATCGGTAATCGGCATAGCAATAGGCGCAATCTTTGCAACAAAAGTTATGAGTTTAATAGGAAGAAAAGCTGGATTTATTTCAGCATCAATTGGAAATTTTTTAGTTTCTATATTGGCAGCCTATTCAATAATGGATCAGAACTTTATTCTATTTTGTTTTGCCAATTTGTTTCTTGGTGTTGGTATGGCCTTTACACATCAATATCGTTTTGCTGCAGCTGAAAGTGTTGAAAAAGATAAAGTACCTAGAGCAATTTCAATAATTTTATTAGGTGGAATTGTTTCAGCGTTTTTAGGGCCAAGCATGGCAAATTATGGAAAAGATATTGTTACCGATCAATTGTATGTTGGATCTTATTTGTCACTTGCTATTTTAACTATTATACCGGCGATATTCTTTGCATTTTATGAAAATACATCAAAATTAGAGTCTAATATAAAAAGTTCAGGAAGAAGTGTTTTAGAATTAATTTCGCAACCTAGATTTTTACAGGCACTTGCAGCCTCAGCATTTGGATATGCAATAATGACATTTTTGATGACGGCAACTCCATTAAGCATGCATGTAATGGAAAAAATGAGTCTGAGTAAAACAGGCTTGGTTATACAGTTTCATGTTGTAGCAATGTTCTTACCATCTTTGATAACTGGAAATTTAGTTAAAAAATTTGGTCATAGCAAAATAATGTATGCAGGAGTTTTCCTTTACAGCATAACTATAATAGCAAGTTTCTTCGATCAAACTTATTATAATTATATGTTCGCATTAATTTTTTTAGGTTTAGGTTGGAATTTTTTATTTATATCTGGCACGAGTTTACTAGTTTTAACATATAAAGAAGAAGAAAAATTCAAAGCCCAAGGATTAAATGATTTTATTGTATATTCTGTTCATGCTACTGGTAGTTTATCAGCCGGAGTTTTAATTGTGCTTACTAACTGGAAAATGATGAATTTACTATGTATACCTTTTTTAATAATCATTATCCTAACCACTTTAAGAGCAGATATATTAAGTAAAAAATGAGTTTTATAATACTTGGTTTTATTACAGGTTTTAGTTTGAT
>CACHJL010000006.1 GCA_902580135.1 uncultured Pelagibacteraceae bacterium
TGGTCAAACGCAGAAGCAAAAAAATACATCAATAAGTATAAAAAACTGGGTCATTCAAAAGACATGGCTTTAAGAGTTTATACAACTAGATTATTGGGAAGAAATAGTGAATTAGTTCTACATGGTGGAGGGAATACTTCCGTTAAAACTAATATTAGAGATATAGATGGTAAAAATTATGATGTTTTATGTGTAAAAGGAAGTGGCTGGGATATGGCTGAAATAGAACCCGAAGGTCTACCTGCTGTTAAATTGCAACCTCTGTTAGCATTAAGAAATAAAAAATATCTATCTGACGAAGATATGGTTGCATATCAAAAAAGAAATTTGATAAATATAAAATCTCCAAATCCTTCTGTTGAAACTTTTCTTCATGCCTTTTTGCCATTTAAATTTGTAGACCATACTCATTCTGATGCAATCATGAATGTAACTAATAGACCAAACGGAATTAAATTATGCAAAAAAATTTTTGGAAACAAAGTAAGTATCGTTCCTTATGTAATGCCTGGCTTTGACTTAGCAAAAAAAATTAATCAAGTTTATTCAAAAAACCCAAATATAAATTGTTTAATACTACTAAATCATGGAATTTTTACTTTCGATAATGATGCAAAAAAATCTTATGATTTGATGATCAAATATGTTTCTGATGCGGAGAAAGAAATAAAAAAACTAAGATCAAAAAAAATAAAACAAATAAAAAGTTATAAAACTCAGTTTGCTCCTTTTCAAATAGCACCTATAATTAGAGGTTTATTATCAGAAGACAAAGATCAAAAATTCATAGTTAATTATAGATCAAATAAAAGTTTAAATTACTTCATTAATGGTAAAAATATTAAAAGTTATTCTACTAAAGGAACCGCTACACCAGACCATGTAATAAGAGTAAAACCTTTTCCACTTATAATTACACCTAAGAAAAATTCATCGATTGATGATTTCAAAATATTAGCTGAAAAAGCTTTTAGAGAATACAGAAATAAGTACATCAAATATTTCAATAATAATAAAAAAAAGGTGAAAGAAAAAAAAACAATGCTTGATACTTCGCCGCGTGTAATTTTAATTCAAAATGTTGGTTTATTTACTGTAGGTAGCAATTTAAAAGCTTCTAAGATTGCTGGCGATCTTACCGAAACAAATGCAAGAGTAATTTCCTCTGTTGAAGAAACTTCAAAATATAAATTTATATCTGAAAAAGATCTTTTTAATATTGAATATTGGTCTTTAGAACAAGCTAAAATAAAAAAAACTAAAAAGATTTTAGAGGGGAATGTGGTAGTGATAACAGGTAGCGCAGGTGCAATAGGATCAGCTACATATAAACTTTTTAAAAGTTATGGAGCTGAAATTATTCTTCTTGATAATGATTTAAAAAAAATTAATCAACTCAAAAAAAATGTTAAGGATCTGTGTATACATTGTGATGTAACAAATAAAAATAGCGTTACCAGAGCTTTCAAAAAAATTTGTGAAATCTATGGAGGAATAGATATATTGATATCAAATGCTGGTACTGCTATTGGAGGATCTATAGCAGAAATTGATGACAAAATATTAAGAAAAAGTTTTGAAGAAAACTTTTTCTCTCATCAAAACTGTGCCTCTGAAGCCATTAAAATAATGAAAAAACAAAATATCAATGGTTGTTTATTATTTAATATTTCCAAGCAATCAGTTAATCCTGGGAAAAATTTCGGACCTTATGGTCTTCCAAAATCAGCACTTTTAAGTCTTTGCAAACAATATGCGGTTGATTATGGTTCTTTTGGAATAAGATCTAATGGAATTAATGCAGATAGAATAAGAAGTGGTCTACTAAATAGCAACATGATTAAATCAAGGGCTAAAGCGAGAGAAGTTACCACTGATCAATATATGAAAGGTAACTTGCTTCACAATGAAGTTAAGGCTGAAGATGTTGCTAAAGCATTTTTTCATTTAGCTGTATCCAAAAAAACTACTGGAGCTGTTCTTACTGTTGATGGCGGAAACATTGCAGCTTCTTTAAGATAATTTTTATAATGTCATATTTTATACCTAACACATTGCCAAGATTAATGGTTGCTCCTAATGGAGCGAGACCTATGAAAAAAGATCATCCAGCTGTTCCTGTTACGATTTCAGAAACGGTTGAAACTGCTAAAGCATGTTTTGACGCTGGCGCAGGAGGAATACATTTTCATATGAGAGACGAAAAAGGAGAACATATTTTAGATTCTGGTCTTTGTGAAGAAGCATTAAAAGAACTTCAAAAACAAGTTCCAAAAATGCATTTACAAATTACAACTGAAGCTGTAGGAAAGTATTCTCCGGACATAATGCGTAGGTTAGCTTTTGAAGTTAAACCTCCAGGTATTTCAATCGGTATAAGAGAAATGATTCCTTCACGACAACCAAGTCTTGAAGATATAAAAGTTTATAAATTTTTAACAGATAATGGAACCAAAATTCAGCACATCTGTTATGAACCAAAGGACTTAGATCTACTTTCTGATCTTATTGAAAAAGCTAGTCTATCAAAAAAAGATGTTTGGTGCATGTTCGTAATTGGCCATTATTCAGGAAAATTAAGTAATCCTCAAAACATTCCACCATTTCTAGAAAAACTTAAAACACATAATATAAATGCTGATTGGGCAGTTTGTGCATTTGCAAAAGAAGAAATAGCATGTCTTCAAATGGCAATAAAATTAGGTGGTAAAATTAGAGTAGGTTTTGAAAATTCAATTTTAATGCCAGATGGAAAAATAGCGCCAAATAACGAAACAAAAGTTAAAGCAGCAAACTCTTTATTTGGTTAAAAAATTATTTAATTTTTTTAAAAATTTATCAAAATTTTGTATTGAATTGCATGACTGTAAAATAAATCTATCAGGTCTTAAAATAATAGCTTTTGATTTATAATTTTTTAATAATTTTGACAATCCCACAACTTCATTTTCAATAATTATTGGAAATTTACTAAATTTACTTTTATTTTTTAATTCAGATGTAATAATTATTAATAGATTTTTAGAAAATTTATCATCAAGGGATTTTCCATTTTTCATTTTTAGTTGAGGAAAAATTATACCTCTATTATTATCCTTATTTTGACCGAGACCTGGTCCTAATTTTGGTTTAATTGATTGCATACTTTTAGTACCATCTTGATTTAAAGAGATATTGTCAGTAATTTGGGTTGACTCAATCGCATTTACAAATTCACCCATTCTCATTGTCGTTTCAATATATTCCTTTACATTTGAAAATCTTTCGGATTGGTAGCTATCTAATATTTTTTTATCATGTTTATTTTGTAAACATTTTGCAATTTTCCAGGCTAAATTCGATGCATCTCTAACTCCTGCACACATACCTTGTCCCATAAAAGGTGGCATTAAATGCGCTGCATCTCCAGCTACAAAAGTTCTTCCTCTGCTCCATTTTCTAGAAATTGCAGATTTGAAAGTATAAATTGCTTTTCTTTCTATATATGCTTCACTTTTTTTTAACCAAGGTTTTAAAAAATTCCAAATATAAGTTTCTGAAAGAATTTTATTTTCATTCTGATTATTCTTAATAGCAAATTCCCATCTTCTTCTTTTTCCTACATTTCTGCAATATGTTGCTGGTTGTTTTGGATTTGAATATTGAATAGTTCTATCAGGGAGATTTTTTTTATTTTTTCTTAAAATTAAATCCACCACAACCCATTTTTGGGTAAAACCAAGGTTGTCCATTTTTGTTTTTATTTCTTTTCTTATTATTGAATTAGCCCCATCACATCCAACAACATATTTTGATTTTATTTCATATAAAATTTTGTCTTTTGTATTTTTAATTTTAACAACTTCTGAGTTTTGTAGAATTTTAACTTTTTTATATTTTTTTAATTTTTTTCTAAGTTGTCTTTCTAAATCAGGTTGATTAAACCTATAGCTTGGATACCAGCCATTAATTGTAATCTTTCTGGGTCTTGGCCAATCAAGAATTATTTTCCCTTTTGAATTAACAAATTTTGTACCTTTGTTTATTATGGTATATTTTAAAAAATCATTAGTTATTCCAATTGTTTCAAATACTCTCATTACTTCATCGTCAAAATGAACTGCTCTTGGCAATGGGTAGAAACTTTTTTCTCTTTCTAAAATTAATACTGAAAATCCATTTAAAGCAAATAAGTTTGCAAGAGTTCCACCGGTAGGGCCTAAACCAACTATAATAACATCATACTCTTTCATTTTTTATTAAATCAATTTGATAAATTATGAATTTATTTTTTATCTGTAATATTAGAGTATAGCCATGGACAATCTATTAATAAAGGCGCCTGTTTGCCTTCTGCTGCTGTTTCCATTCTTTTGTTTCTAAATTTCATTCTCTCTTCTTTTGGTAAATACAGTCTTTCATGGCCCCAAAAACTAGGGCCTTCAAATGTTTCAATTGGTTGCCAAGAGCTTGGATCTATAATTCTACCACCCCATCCATTTTCTACAAAAAAACCTGATGGAGTTATTGAATAAAAAGATGTCATATAATCATTGGTATGTCTTCCCATGGTATAAGCAATTGCGTCATCTTTATATTGCAATAAATCGTATCCTTGACCAACATCATCAAGATTATTGTATTCAACCATAAAATGATGAAACCCTGTTCTTCCAGATCCAAAAAGTGCCATGCTGTGATGACGACCATTAACATGAAAAAAACAAAGAGAGATTGGTGTATTACTGTAATCGCTAATTTTAAATCCTAATAAATCACGATAAAAAGGTACAACTTTATTAAAATCTTTAACGTGTAAAACAACATGTCCCATTCCTAATGCACCAGTCTTAAAACCAGAAATTGGCCTGGATGGTTTAAAAGGCTCTGTATCTTTCATGGGGCTGTAAACAAGTTCAATTCGATTACCTTGTGGATCATTAAAATGAATTAAATTTTCAACAAATCTTTTATCTGAGTATGATGTACTCCCTAAAGTAACAGCTACATTGTTAGCTTCTAGTTTTTTTGCGTAAATTTCTAAATCTTCTTTTTTTTCAACTTCCCAACCTACAAAAGCCAAACTATCACCTGCATCACCAGTTATAGCCAATCGCTGTTTGTGATCATCCATTCTAAAAGACAGGGTGTCTTTACCTCTATCAACTTTTTGCATCCCCAAACATTTTTCAGAATAATCAGACCAATCTTCAATTTTATCTGAATTTACACCTATGTAACTTAAAGCATTTATTGCCATGAGAATCTTATACTAAATTTATAATGAGCCCGCTATGAGAAATGCGGGCTCAATTAATCTGTGTTTATATATTAACCGTCAATTGCTCTAATGATTTGTCTTGCTCTTTTAAGAACAGCGTCCCCGTCAAGACCTTTACCTTTCATTTCAGCTAACCAGTCAGATTCTATTGGTGCTAATATTTTTTTATATTCAGCAATTACAGAGTCTGATGCAATGATAATTTCATGACCATCTTTCTTTGAAATCTCATTTTTCATTTTTGCATTTTGATTATCAATTAATCTTGATGCCCAATCACCAAAAGCATGTCCACTATATTTATCAATACAAGCCTTTGCTCCAGAAGATAAACTATTATATTTGTCTTGGTTCATGATTAATCCAAATGTTGCATTTGTTATATTAACTTCTGTATGATATTTAGTTACATCAAACAATCTGAATGAACCAACTGCAGTATAAGGAAAAGGTGTTCCATCTATAACTCCTTTATTAAGAGCTTCTGATGTACCAGGAGCAGGTACCTTTACTCCTGTTGCGCCTAAAGTTTTAAGAATTGTACCAGCAATTTTACTTGGTACTCTCATTTTTTTACCTTTAAAGTCTGAAGGGTTAACAACTTTCTCTGATTTCATATGAATTTGATAACCAGGGTTAGAGTGTAATCCTATAACTTTAATCCCTGCCATTTCTTTATCTAAATATCCTTCATTAAAAAGAGTATTTAAAGCTGTTGATCCAGCTCTAGATGTTTTAGTAAGGAATGGTAATTCTATTACAGAACTTAGTGGAAACTGACCACCTATATAACCTAAAACAGTCCAAGAAATGTCAGCAACACCTGAAGTGACAATATCATACTGCTTAGGAGGACTACCTAAAACTCCTCCAGCATACATTTTTACATTTACCGCTCCAGCCGAACAGTTATTAACTTTATCTGCCCAAGCAGCAAGAATTTTACTAGCTATAAATGCTTTAGGTGGTTCAAAAGTTGCTAATTTAAGTTCATTAGCTGAGGCAGCGCTAATTATGCTTAAAGAAAAAACTCCCAAAACAAATCCAATTAATTTTTTTTTCATATTATTTCCCTTTTTGATTAATAATTAATCTAAAAGTTTAACTTGAAATTTAAATTATTTCATCCTTAATAGTATTAGATAAAACGCCAATATCCGTGATTTCTACTTCAACATTGTCGCCTGGTTTCATAAAAATAGGTGGGTTTCTTTTAAATCCAACACCACCAGGAGTTCCGGTTACCAAAACATCTCCGGCTCTCCAAGCCATAGCTTTGGATACATAAGAAATTAATATTGGTATATCAAAAATTAGTTGGCTTAATTTTGCATTTTGCATAACGTTTCCATTCAATCTTGTTTCAAGAGTAAGCTGCTTGTAGTCATTAATATCCTCAGCAAGAACCATATGTGGACCAAAACTTCCTGTTTTTTCAAAATTTTTTCCCATACCAAATTGTCTTGTGTGTCTTTGCCATTCACGAATAGTGCTTTCATTATAACAAGAATAACCAACGATATGTTTTAGCGCTTCCTCAGGTTTAATATGTTTCCCGCCTTCACCCATTATAACTGCCATCTCACCTTCATAATCCAAACTATGAGATGCAATAGGTCTTTGAATTGCTTGCTTATGCGCTGTTTGACTTTCAGGAAAACGATGAAATATAACCGGGTTTTCTTCTACTGTACGATTTGTCTCTTTAACATGTTCACTATAATTTAAACCAACACAAATAATTTTTCCTGGATTAGGAATTAAAGGTAAATATTCAATATCATTTAAACCAATATTTCCTGGATTTTGACTTACATACTTTTTTGCTTCTGGAATTCCTTTGTTTTCAATTAGAGCTTTTAAACTTTTAGCCCCTGAAATTTTACCAGTAAGATCTGTGATCGTTTCATTATTTATAATTCCAAATTTTGCTTCTTTATTCAGTAAAAAAGAAATGAATTTCATAATTAAAGCTTTCTGTTTATTAAATGTTTTATATGTTAAAGTTTATTAAATTTGAAGTGACATTTTGTTATGAAATTTAAAATAGATAAAATATTTGATTATTCTGCATCAGCATCAGGTTTGGTGTTGCTTTTTTTAGCATTATTAACTTTTGCAGATGTTTTTGGAAGAAGATTCTTAAACTCTCCAGTCACAGGGACTATTGAATTGGTTGAAATAGGTATGGCTGTTGTTGCTTTTTTAGCAATGCCTAGAGCTTTTTTTTTAAATGCTAATGTATCAGCAGATTTTATTAATAATTTAAATCTTGGAAAATTTAAAACTTATCTTGTTATTCTTAAATTTTTTTTAATGTTAATAACCATGTCCCTAATGGCATATGCAACTACTATTACATCTTATAAATTCATGAATAATCAAAGAGTTACACTTGATCTTGAATTATATTTTTATCCTTTTTATTTTATTTGTGCTATTGCTATGTGGCTCAGTGTAATTGCAATTATTGTTTGGTTTATTAAAGCTATTAACAACAATAAATCTAGTCTAAGAAAATATAATGGGAATTGAATCGGTTATAAACGGCGGTATTTCATTTGCTGCAGTATTAGTTTTAATGGCATTAAATATACCTATTGGTATTGCAATGCTGGTAGTTGGATTTATAGGTTTTGCCTTAATTTCAGGATTTGATCCTGCTATTTTTGTATTGGGCACCGCTCCTTTCGATGCTGTATCAAAATATACTTTATCAGTGCTTCCTCTTTTTGTATTAATGGGAAATCTCGCAAACAGTTCTAACTTATCAAGAAACTTATATGATGCAGCATATGCTGTTGTTGGACATTATAAAGGGGGTCTTGCAATGTCTACTGTAGGTGCTTGTGCTGGTTTTGGAATGATTTGTGGATCTTCAATTGCAACTGCAGCTACAATGTCTCAAATGGCTGGTCCAGAAATGAGAAGACATGGATACAGTGATGCATTAATTAGTGGATCAATTGCTTCAGGTGGAACTTTGGGAATAATTATCCCGCCTAGTGTAATTCTTGTTATTTATGCATATTTAACTGAACAATCTGTTCAACAACTTTTTTTTGCTGCTTTGGTACCAGGTTTAATAGCTGTCATTTTATATATGATAGCAATTAGAACTTATCTCATAATTTATCCTAAAGAAGGAGGGTATGGAATTAAAATGCCTTTTAAAGAAAGAGTTACAGCAATATCAAAAGTTTTTCCGATTTTTTTAATATTTTTGATAATGATGGGTGGATTATATTTGGGTTTCTTTACAGCTACAGAAAGTGCAGCTGTTGGAGTTGTATTAGTTTTAATATTTATATTTTTTAGGGGGCAATTAACATTAGATCTTTTAAAAGATGCAGTTTGGACAAGTATTAGAACAGTAGGCTCATTATATTTAATAGTAATAGGCGCTAGTATATTTAATTATTTAATTACAGTTACCCAATTACCTTTTGCGGTAGTAGATTTTATAAATAGCTTACAGCTCACACCGCTAGGAATTATATTGGTAATTTGTGCAATTTATATAGTTCTTGGGACTGTCATGGATTCTCTTGCTATGTTGTTTTTAACTATTCCAGTATTTTATCCTGTGATTGTTGATGCTGGAATAGATCCCGTTTGGTTTGGTATTTTTGCAGTAATTGTGGTTGAATTCGGACTGATATCTCCACCAGTAGGAATGAATTTATTTGTTATAAAAGGTGTAATGCAAAAAACCCCTCTTCAAACTATTTGGTTTGGAACTCTTCCATTTTTAATAACCGATGTTATCAGACTTGGTTTAATTATAGCTTTCCCTGCTATTTGTTTATATCTACCAAGTTTAATGAATCCTTAATCTCTCTTATCTCTTAAATATTTTAGAAACAAATAACTAAACACTACTCCAATAATTATCAATATGTATTGATAAAATTTTAATAGTACGAAAACAGTTGGTAGTTCTTTTTCTGTTGGGTTTCGAATAAAAAAATTTTTAGAACCATCTTCATATAAATCAATAGGACCCAAAGTTAAATAAAGACCATAAATAAAGATATAAATAGATGGTAAAAGCGAAAGATATAAAGCTGTCTTATTATTTTTTACAAAACTCAAAAAATTACCTGAAGCAGCAACTAATATTAAACAAATCAATGATAAAATTAACGGATTCATATACTACCAAACACCTATCATTATTCCATTTTCTTTAGTGTAATCTCTTTCTTTGAGTACAAATTCATCACTAGCAGCCACTCTATTTTTTCTTCCCGTTATTCTTTGTAAAAGTATTTCTTTCATTTCTTCAATGACTTTTGAATATTCTGCAAGTTGTCCTAAATCTTTAAACTCTTCTGGATCATTTTTTAAATCAAATAATTGAGCTGGAAAACCTTTATAATATATATATTTCCACTTATTATTTCTTATCATATAGGCTCTTGCATCAGATGCACCTAAATTTAGGGTTTTTCTTGCTTCATTAAATGAGTAATCAATTTCGCTAAAAACACTTTCCTTCCAATTTAGAATTTTTTCACCTCTTAAAATTGGAATTAATGATTGTCCTTCTAATCTATGCTTACTTTCTGAACTTTCTACCGCATCTAAGAAAGTTGGAAGTAAATCAATTGCTTCAATAAATCTTGTTTCTTTAACACCTCTATTGTTATTAGCTAAAGAACTTGGATCATAGATTATCATTGGTACTCTAACAATTTGTTCATGAAATAATTCTTTTTCTCCCAACCAATGATCGCCGTGATAGTCACCATGATCTGATGTAAATACAATCATTGTATCTTGCATTTTTTTTGAATCTTCTAAAAATTTAAATAATCTTCCTAAATTATCATCTATTTGTTTAATTAATCCCATATAACCTGCTAATACAGTGTTGCGAACTTCATCTCGCGAAAATGTTTTTGAAATACTATTTTCCATAAAAGCTTTATAGACTGGATGATTAATTTCCTTTTCTGAGTCAGTTCTTTGAACAGGATAAAATTGATTAGAAGAAAACATATTATGATAAGGTGCTGGAGCCATATATGGCCAATGCGGTTTAATATAAGATAAATGCAAGAACCATGGTTTATTTTTGCTTTCTTCAATAAATTCCATTGCTCTATTAGTCATAAAAGCTGTTTCAGAATATTTTTCGGGTATCCTTGCTGGTTTGTTAGAATTTCTTAATCTCCATCCACTTAAAACTTCACCATTCTCACCTTCAGCAGAATTTGCCCAGCTATCCCAAGGATTATCACCATCATAGCCAAGTTTATTTAACCATTCGTTATATGATAATTTTTTTTCAGACTTTTTAATGTGGTTATTAGGATGTAATCCGTCGTCTCTTTCATAAGGATCAAATCCAGGCTCACTAACGATTAACCCAATTTCAGTATTTTTTGAAATACCTAATCTATTCATTCCTTCGGTATCAGGTCTCATATGAGTTTTTCCAACTACACCAGTTCTAATTCCTGATTTTCTTAAATAGTCTCCAATAGTTAGTTCGCCTATAGGTAATGGTACTTGATTCCATGTAGAACCGTGGCTAAAAACAGTTCGACCTGTATAATAAGATGCTCTCGAAGGACCACATACTGGAGCTTGTACATACGCAGAATTAAACATAACTCCTTTTTTTGCTAAACTATCTATGTTTGGAGTTTTTAAATGTGGATGTCCATAACAAGAAAGGTAATCCCATCTTAATTGGTCCGCCATTATAAACAGTATATTTTTGACCTTGCTCATTAATTTAAATTAGAAACTTTCTAAATAATATTTATCATAATTATCCAAGTTATTTAAGCTTGCTTTTTATTTAAATTATATAGAAAATGTATTTATAAAATTATGTCTGACCAGTTAAAATACTTTCTAGAAGAAAGCAAAATGCCAAAAACTTGGTATAATATTGCTGCTGATCTTCCAAAACCAATGGAGCCACCTCTGCATCCTGGAACTTTAAAACCTATTGGGCCTGATGATCTTGCTCCTTTATTTCCAATGGCACTAATTGGTCAAGAAGTTTCACAAGAAAGAGAAATTGAAATTCCAGAGCCCATAAGAAATATTTACAAACAATGGAGACCTTCTCCTTTATTTAGAGCAAAAAATTTAGAAAAGTTTTTGGATACACCAGCAAAAATTTATTATAAATATGAAGGCGTTAGTCCAACAGGAAGTCACAAACCAAATACGGCAGTAGCTCAAGCTTTTTTTAATAAAGAAGAAGGAACTAAAAAAATTACTACTGAAACTGGTGCTGGCCAATGGGGAAGTTCATTGGCATATGCATGTCAAATATTTGGAATCGAATTAGATGTATATATGGTTAAAGTTAGCTTTGAACAGAAGCCTTATAGAAAATTAATTATGCAAACATATGGAGCAAGTTGTTTCGCTAGTCCTTCAGATAGAACAGATAGTGGAAAAGCTATACTAGCTAAGGATCCAAATAATACTGGTAGCTTAGGTATTGCTATTTCTGAAGCAGTTGAAATGGCAGCAAAAGATCCTAATACAAAATACTCTCTTGGAAGTGTATTAAACCATGTTTTAATGCATCAAACTATAGTTGGAAATGAAGCTTTATTACAAATGGAAATGGCTGGTGATTATCCAGATATATTAGTTGGATGTACTGGTGGCGGAAGTAATTTTTCAGGATTAGTATTTCCTTTTTTAGGAAAAAAGTTTAGAGAAAATAAAAATACAAGAGTAATTGCTTGTGAACCTAAATCTTGCCCTTCATTAACAAAAGGTAAGTATGTTTATGATTTTGGAGATACAGGAAGACTTACTCCTTTGGTAAAAATGCACACTTTAGGTTCACAATTCATTCCTCCAGCAACTCACTCTGGAGGTCTAAGATATCATGGAATGGCACCTATGGTTAGCCACTTAAAAGAAATTGGAGCAATTGAAGCTCAATCATTTGGTCAAAAAGAATGTTTTGAAGCAGGTGTAAATTTTGCTAGAGCTGAAGGAATAGTCCCAGCTCCTGAAGCAACACATGCTGTTAAAGGTGCTATCACAGCAGCAATGGAATGTAAAAAAAATGGTAAATCAAAAACTATCCTGTTTAATTTATGTGGTCACGGCCATTTTGATATGAAAGCTTACGGTGATTATTTTGAAAATAATTTAGCTGAAGATAAATATGATGAAGCTGGAGTTAATAAAGCTCTAGAAGAACTACCTAAAATTGCATAGTTTCAATCCTTACTTTTAAAATTATATATATAAATTTTAATTGTACTAATCGTTAATATTAATTAAATAACTGTATGTTTTTTATAAATCCATTTAAAGGGTTAAGACCAACAAAAGAAAATGCTTCTTCTGTTACAATAGCAAGCACAGATCATTTGTCTGAAGAAATGAAAAAAGATCTTCTTAAAAACAACCCTTGGAACTATCTAAATGTTTTCAATGAAGAAAATGAACAAAAATCAAAAGAACAATTTGATTTAATGAAAGAAAAGTCAGTAATAAAAAAAGACAAAAACTTATCTTTTTATTTATATAAAATTTCTAAAGAAAATATCAGCCAAGTAGGAATTGTTGGAACTGCAAAATTAAGTGCCTATGATAATTTGCATATTCGAGGCCATGAAGAAATTTTTTTTGAAAGATCTCAAAAAAGGATGAAACAAATGGATAATTTAAATGCTCAAATAGGTCCCATATACGCTGTTTATCCAGATAATAAAACACTAAATGATTTAGTAAAAAATGAATTAGTTAAATCTCCAGCTTGTTCCTTCAAAGGAATGGATAAAAGCAAACATGAAATGTGGATTGTTGATGATGAAAAAAAAATTTCACAAATATGTGATTTGTTTAATTCTATAAACAGAATTTATATTGCTGATGGTCATCATAGGATGGATGCTTTGTTTAAACTGTCAAAAATTAAACAACATCAAAACCCTAATCATACAGGTAAAGAAGCTTATAATTATTTTATGATTGCAATATTTCCCACAAGTCAAGCAAGAATACTTGATTATAATAGACTTATAAAAGATTTGTATGGCTATTCCCCTGATGATTTTATTAATGAAGTAAAAATAAAATTTAATGTTGAAAAACAAAATTCTTCATTCAAACCAAACAAACCTCAAATATTTGGAATGTATTTAAATAAACAGTGGTATTCATTGGAACTTAAAGAAAAACCTCATCAAAATCTTTTTCACATCGTTAATTTAGATATAAATTTATTACATTACTATTTGCTAGAACCAACTTTAGGAATTGGTGACCCTAGATACGATAACAGAATTGATTTTTTAGCAGGATTTCATGGTTTAGATGGTATTGAAAAAAAAGTCGATTCTGGAGAAGCTAAAGTTGGCTTTGCATTGTTTCCTACTCAAATTGAAAATATAATTAGTTTTGCTGATAAAAAATTAAATATGCCTCCTAAATCAACTTGGTTTGATCCTAAACCTCTTGATGGACTAATTGCTTATGATTTTGAATAAAAACTAAATTAAATTTTTGTACTGCGTCAATTACTCATTTTTATTTCTAAAAAATATATATAAAAAAAAACATGATAAGTTATACAAATTAATAATATATCAAAAATTGTTATGGATAAACCAAGTATAAAACCTAATAATCCAAACTTTTCAAGCGGTCCTTGTTCAAAAAGACCTGGCTGGAGTCTAGATGCCCTTAAAGACACTCCAATTGGAAGATCTCATAGAGCAAAAGAATGCAAAGACAAGCTTAACGAAGTAATAGTTAAATCAAAAAAAATTTTAGGTTTGCCCGAAGATTATCATCTTGGAGTTATGACAGGTTCAAATACTGGAGCTTTAGAAGCTGCTCTTTGGTCTTTGCTGGGATCAAGAGGTGTTGATGTCATGGCTTGGGAAAATTTTGGAAAAGATTGGGTAATTGACATTCTTGATCAATTAAAAATAAAAGATGTAAACAGTTATGTTACTGATTATGGAATTCTTCCTGATCTAACTAAAGTAAATTTTAAGAACGATGTAATTTTTACTTGGAATGGAACAACGGCAGGAGTTCGAATTCCAAATGGAGATTGGATACCAGAAGATAGAGAGGGATTAACAATATGTGATGCAACATCAGGAATTTTTGCTATGGATATTGACTATAGTAAATTAGATGTAATAACTTGGTCTTGGCAAAAAGTTTTAGGTGCTGAAGCTGCTCATGGAATGTTAGCATTATCTCCTAGAGCTGTTGAAAGATTAGAAACATATGTTCCAACCTGGCCCATACCTAAACTATTTAGATTGGCAAATAAAAAGAAGTTAATTAAAGGAATTTTTGAAGGTGGTATTATCAATACCCCATCTATGATTTGTGTTGAAGATGGATTAGATGCTCTTAATTGGGTTGAATCAATCGGTGGTACAAAAGAATTAATAAAAATTTCAAATGAAAATTTAAGAATTGTAGAAGATTGGATAGATAAAAGCGAAACGTTTAAATTTATGTGTGAAGACAAAAGTCTCAGATCATCAACAAGTATTACTGTATTAATTAAAGATGAATGGTTTACCAAACATAACGAAGAAGAACAAAGAGAAGTGCTTAAAAAAGTGTTTTCAACTTTAGATAAAGAGGGTGTTGCAAACGATATAAATGGATATCCCAAAGCTCCCCCTAGTATAAGAATATGGGGAGGATCAACAGTACAAAACAACGATATAAAGGCATTGCTACCATGGATAGATTGGGCATATAACACTGTCAAACAAAATGCCTAAAGTTTTAATCTCAGATTCAATGAGCAACGTTGCTCAGAAAATTTTTGAAAAAAATAATATTTCAGTTGATGTAAAAACTGGTTTAACTGAAGAAGAAATTATTAAAATCATACCTGAGTATGACGGTATGGTAGTTAGATCAGCTACAAAGGTTACTAAAAATATAATAGAAGCTGCAATTAATTTAAAAGTTATAGGAAGAGCTGGAGCTGGTGTAGATAATATTGATGTACTTACGGCAAAGAAAAAGAATATGATTGTTATGAATACACCTGGAGGAAATGCCAATGCTACAGCAGAACATGCTTTTGCATTAATAATGTCAGTGTTAAGAAAAATTCCTTTTGCAAATGAAACAACACATAAGGGACAATGGGAAAAGAAAAATATCAAAGGTGTAGAATTATCAAAAAAAACATTAGGCATTGTAGGTTTTGGTAATGTAGGTGTTAGATTAAGCAATCTTGTTAAAGGTTTTGATATGAAAATTTTAGTAAACTCTAAATCTTTGGAATCTAGAAAGAGTGAGTATCCACATGTAGAGAATTCAAGTTTTGATGATTTGGTTTCTAAATGTGATATCTTAAGTTTTCATTGTAAAGCAGCGGCAGATGGGAATCCAATGCTTACCAAAGAACATATGAAAAAAATGAAACCTACTTCTTATATAATCAATGCAGCAAGAGGAAATATTGTTGATGAAAATGATTTAAATGATGCATTAAATGAAGGGCTTATAGCAGGAGCAGCTGTAGATGTTTTTTCTAAAGAGCCATCAAAGGAAAATGTTTTATTTAACAATCCAAAAGCAGTGTTAACTCCTCATGTAGCAGCTTCAACTGTTGAAGCATCAATAATTGTAGCTGAAATGGTGGCTAATCAAATATCTGACTTTTTATTAAAAGATATTAAAGTTAATACTGTTTAAATTTTATTAAAAACTTTCATTATAATTTTTTCCAAATCCTGCTTTATTTCATTAGAAATTTTTTGCGAACCCGTATCTGTTGTATGAAACTCATCGTAAAAATCATTAATTTTCATATCTTTGATTTTAGACGCTAAATTTATGAATTCTAAATTATTTTTCTCACAATATTCTTGTATAGTTTTATTTGTTATATATAGAGTTCTATTTTGACCTGATATTAAAACTTGATTAATATATATTGGTATACCATTATTTTTTTTAATGAGACTTGTCAAGATTTCCAATCTTTTATTTAGTGATTTTAAATATAATGTTTCTATATCAGACAAAACAATATTTTTAAATTTTTCTTGAACTTTTAAATTATTTAAAAAATTTACATTTTCATCGACTACAAAATTATATTTTGGATTAAATCTACTTGTATCAAAACTGTTGCTAACTTTTTCTGGAAAATATTTTAATTGAACAATTTTTCCTTTTTGAAAAAAAAAACTATTATTTTTAATATAATTAGAAATTTGTTTCTTTTTATTATCGGCTATTAATAAATCAAAATCTGGAATGTAACTTTTTACTTTTTTTTTAAAAAAAATATCATTAGGATTATTAGCTCTACCTTCAAAATCTAAATAATATCTTTCATTAATTCCAAGATAAATAATATAAATTTTAGGTTTTAAACCTTTAATAATAGGAAACCATTTATAAAAACTGTTAATAAATCCAACTGAAGAATGTCCATCTACAGATGCATTATAAATTTTAGGTAAATTTTGTTTCTTAAAATATGAATTTAACCTACCAACTATAGTGAGTTCATATGGTAAAAATCTTTCATTTCCTGTACTGCCGCCCAAAAATACTATTTCAACATCTTTTGGATCAAAATTTTTTTCTCTAAATCCATATTTGTTTCTTACATATTCAAATTCAAAAGTTTGAGTTCCAAGTTTAACAGTATATTCAATTTTTTTATCTTTGTGTGATCTTAATAAATAATTCCAAGAGTATTTATTAAACCAATTACCAAATAACAAATCTATAAAAATTATTGAGAAAATAAAAATGAATAAATTTATCGAAAAAACTTTCAAAAAATATCTATATTTTCTCATCAAATTTTATAAATAATATACTTATTTTGAAATTTTTTTTGATTTCATTTAAACAAATTTTTTAGTCCTCTTGTAGAAGCTGCGCAAATTCCTTTTTCGGTAATCAGGCCTGTTACATACTTTGCTGGAGTTACATCAAAAGCTAAATTCATTGTTTTGCTATTTTTTGGATAGATTAATATTTTTTTAATATTGCCTTCTTCATCTTTACCTTCAATATGTGATAACTCATCAGAACTTCTTTCTTCTATTGGGATTTCTTTATAATCTTTAATATTCCAATCAATTGTTGAGCTTGGAAGAGCCACATAAAATGGAACGTTATTATCTTTAGCTGCTAAAGCCTTAAGATAAGTTCCAATTTTGTTGCAAACATCACCAGTTGACAAAGTTCTATCTGTTCCAACAATACACATGTCAACTTTTCCTCTCTGCATTAATATACCGCCAGTATTATCTGCAATAATCGTATTAGGAATGTTTTCTTCATTTAGTTCAAAAGAAGTTAAATTAGCACCTTGATTTCTTGGCCTAGTTTCATCAACCCATACATGAAGAGGTATTCCTTTTTTTTTAGCATGATAAATTGGCGAAGTTGCAGTGCCCCAATTGATTGTAGCAAGCCAACCTGCATTACAATGAGTTAATATATTTACTGTATCTTTCTTTTTATTATAAATTTCTTCAATAATTTTAAGACCATTAAGACCAATATTTTCACAAAACGAAACATCTTCATCACAAATTGCTTTAGCTTCTTTTAAAGCTACATTAAATAAATCATCACTATTTATCATTGATATTTTATTATTCATTCTATTAACTGCCCATTGAAGGTTTATTGCTGTAGGTCTAGATTGAATTAATTCTTCTGAACTTTTTTTTATAAATTCAAGATTTTTATTTTCTAAAATTGCTAAAACAATACCATAGGCCGCTGTACCTCCTATGAGAGGAGCTCCTCTAACTTCCATAGTTTTAATTGCGTTTATTGCATCTTTTACCGACTTAAGATCCTTAATTATAAATTGATGTGGAAGTTTAGTTTGATCAATTATTTTTACAACATTTCCCTCGTACCATATTGTTCTATATTCTTTACCATGTATTTTCATAATTTAATTAATACATTCTACAGGCAGTGTTAATAATCCGTCAGGATATTTTTTACCTTCAATAAAACATTCTGGCTTACCTGCTCCACCAGTCCAATAAAGATGTGGATTAATCCATCCACTTGGTTTACCCAAAAACCTCCAGGATCCCCAAAATGAAGGGTTTGTTCCTTTTCTTTTAGACATATGAAAATGAAGATGTTCCATACCTCCTCCACAAGATGTTTTAACTAAATCTCCAGCATCAGCGATATGCTGACCTCTTTTAACTAAATCGCCTCTTTTAACATGCATTTTTCCAACATGCATATGCGTGGCATAAAGTTTTGTACCATCTGGGCTTTCTCCAAAATAAATAGCAAATTGGCTACCAACACATTTATCTTTTTTTTTAACGCCATAAACTTTACCATTGGCAGCAGCTAAAATTTTTGCTCCAGGTTTTTGGTAAAAATCTATACCACCATGTTTCTTTGGTTTACTTCTGCTTCCTCCTAAAACTCCATATTGTGAGTGATAGTCTGATATTATGGGCGGTGAATTTTTAGGAAGTATAATTTCAAAATTGTTTGGATTTTTTTCATTATGATACCTTAACACAAAGCCAGTTTCGCCTTTTTCTTTAATTATATTATAAAAAAGTTCTTTCTTAATATTCTTTTTAGCATACGAATTTGTAAAAATTAAAATACTTAAAATTAATAAAAAAAAAATTTTTTTCATTTACTTGCTCCACACAACTGGAAACCAATCTTTTCTCATTTTGTCACCGGTTTTTAAATCTATATCTTTAAAAGGAGGTGATGTCTCTCCGCCTCTATCAATATATCTTACATCATCACCTATAAAACGCATTGAAAATGCTCTTCTGGGCGTATTCTCTAAATTAACTGGAGATGAATGTAATACTTTAAAATTAAAAAGAATTGCGTCTCCTAAACTCATTTTAGTTTTAAAAATATTTTTTTTCATTGATTTTATATCTGGCATATTCATAAAATTTTCTTCGTCTTTATACCAAGGTTGATTATTTGACCATTTAGTAGGTCTAACTAATTTAGGAAGCTTTTGAGATCCTAATAAAATTTGTAAAGAATTATCTTTTGAAATTGGATCAAGAGGTATCCAAAAACTTCCTGTATCATTTCCATTTACACAATAATATGGCATATCTTGGTGCCAAGGCGTTTCTTTATCTGTTCCAGGATCTTTAATAAAAATATGTTCATGGAATAACTGAATAGAATTTGACCCAGTTGCCTCAGCAACTATTTTTGCTGCGGGAGATTCTTCGGCAAATTTTTTAAATTCATTTATTCTTTGCCAATTACAGTAATCTTCGAAGAATCTTCCTTTGCCATTTTCTATATTTTCACGAGCATGAGGTCCTGGTTCCTTTAATACTTTTTCAAAACCTTTTTGGAGCAAATCAATCCATGGGCCGAATACATTTTTAATAAGTATAGCTCCATTTTTTTTATAAGAGTCTATTTCTTCATTTAAAAGATATTTTTTCACTTATTTAAAACTCTACCAGCAACTGTACTAAGTTTTTCTACTGTTTTTTTTGTTCTTTTTTCTGGTGCTGTAATGATAGCAACATCTAAACAATTATTTGCCGGATCATTAGGATCAATATAATTTTCGAAATTATCTATTAAGTTTTTAATCATACTTTTTGCTTTTGCGGCATTGTCTAAAAGAACTTTAATAACTTTTTGAACATCAACATTTTCATGATCGGGGTGCCAACAATCGTAATCTGTAACCATAGATACAGAAGCATATCTAATCTCAGCCTCTCTAGCGAGTTTTGCTTCTGGCATATTTGTCATCCCAATTACATCTGCTTTCCATGATCTATATAAATTGGATTCGGCTAATGTAGAAAATTGTGGACCTTCCATAACAACGTAGGTTCCACCTTTTTGATATTGTATATTTTCTTTCTTTAAAGATTCTTCACATGCAATCATTAAACCTGTGGAAGTAGGATGTGCCATAGAAACATGTGCCACTATATCTTCATCAAAGAATGTTTTGTTTCTTGCAAATGTTCTATCTATAAATTGGTCTACTAAAACAAATTTTCCAGGCGGCAAATCCTCTTTTAAAGATCCCACTGCAGAAACTGAAACAATATCAGTTACACCTAATTGTTTCAAAGCATCAATATTTGCTCTAAAATTTATTTTAGATGGAGATATAAAGTGTCCCCTACCATGTCTTGGTAAAAAATAAACTTCTCTGCCATTATAATTCGTTTTTAATATTTGATCTGAAGGTTTGCCCCAAGGTGTATTTAAGTCTATTAATTCTCTATTTTTAAATTCTTCTACATCATAAAGACCACTTCCGCCAATAATAGCCAATTTATTATTTACCATAAGCTAAAAATAATTTATTTATTGATATATATCAAAAGAATTATGAACTTAAAAAATCATATTAGATCAATAAAAGATTATCCAAAAAAAGGAATACTATTTAGAGACATAACTACTTTGATAAAAAATGAAAATGCATTTAATGAATGCATTCATCAGATCATAGAAAGATCAAAAAAGTTCAAATTTAACAAAATTGCTGCAATTGAATCTAGAGGATTTATATTTGCATCAGCAGTATCATACATTTTAAAAAAACCTTTTATACTTTTAAGAAAAAAAAATAAGTTACCTGCAGATGTTCATTCAATAGATTTTGAGCTTGAATATGGTACTGCAACTATGGAAATTCATAAAGACGCTATCGACCAAAATGACTCGGTACTCTTAATTGATGACTTAATAGCAACAGGTGGAACTGCTGAAGCTGCTGCAAAATTAATTGAGATTTCTAAAGGAAATGTTGCTGCGTATATTTTTGTAATAAACTTATTTGATTTGGGCGGATGTGATAACTTAATAAAAAAAGGTTATAAAGTCGAAAACTTGATTGATTTTCCCGGTCATTAAATGAATAAAAATAAGTTTAGTATAAACTATTGGTTAAGAAAATTGTTTGTCAGTAAAATATTTCAACTCCTACCTATTCAAAAAAGTTATTTGAGAAAGTTGATTTTCACTTCAATTTTTAAATCAAAGCATTGGGTACAAAAAGATGAAAATTTAGAAGAAAAATATATTTCAATTTCAGGGCATGGTTCAAATATTAATACCAAACAATTTCAAAATTTGTCTTCATGTATTTTAGATTTTTTAGACAGATTTTCTATAAACTCAATTTTAGATATGCCATGCGGTGACTTTTTATGGATGAATCAAATATTAAAAAGTAAAAAATTAAAATACTTGGGTATAGATATAGTTGATGATTTAATAGGTAAAAATAAAATTAATTATGAAAGTTCAAATATCAAATTTAAAACTTCTGATGTAACAAATTTTATAACAGAAGAAAAGTTTGATTTACTTTTTATGAGAGATTTTTTTATTCATATAAGCAATGAAGATATTTTAAAAATATTAAAAAATATAAGCAAAATGAATATAAAATATTTTGCATCTGAAAATTATGAAATTCATAGCAATATAAATACAAGTATTGGAAAACATAGAAAAGTTAATCTTCAGATAGAACCTTTTAATTTAGAAAAACCAGTTTATTCATTTAAGGATTATGAGGAAGATAAGTATATTTATTTTTACAAAAAAGATATTTTGAAAAAATTAAAATTTAATCAAATTTAAAATCTTTGATATTAGTTGTTTCATATTTTTCAAATGGCATATGTATCCATGGGGAATCTTCCAGATAATCAACTGAATAATCAGGTTTAAATTTTGAAGTTGATTTATGCCATATCACGGCTGTTTTAATTTTTTCTTCAAGATAAAAACCATAAAAATGCTCTAACCATTTAATGCTTTTTATTAATGTTTTTCCTGAATCAGCAAGATCGTCTACTAGCAAAATATGAGACCCAAGATTTGGTGTGGTCTTTGCTAAATCCCTAGAAAATGTAAATTGACCTTGTTGATTTTTAACGTCATCACTGTTGCCATGATATGATTCAACGGATAGTATAGCTAGTGGTACATTAAACAAACGACTAAATACATCTCCAACTCTTAAACCGCCTTTAGCAATACATATGACTTGATTAAATTGCCAGCCATCATTATGAATATTTTTGGCAAGTTGCTCAATTTTTTTATGATAATCTTCCCAAGTTATATAAATATCTTTCATATTTTTTTTGGTAGCGGGAAGTGGAATTGAACCACTGACCTCGGGCTTATGAGTCCCGCGCTCTAACCAACTGAGCTACCCCGCCATACAATTCGTATTGATATATACTACTTTTATCTTTCTGTTTCAATTTAGATTATATCTGCAAAGTCTAATATAATGAACATAGCAATTGCTATACCAACAACAGTCATTATAAATTTATTTTTAAATCCATTAGGACTAACTACATTTTGATATATCCATTTAGAGCTAAATAAAATAACAGTGCCAATAATTAAATAAATAATACCTTTTTCAAATCCGTACATATGCTTCATCACATAGTTAGATATTTTATTGCAAAAAATATGGTGCCAATTGATGCAAATGTAGAGATAAAAATTGCTTTTATTATATTTTGAGGATTTACATTATAAGCCGAACACAACACAATCGAAGTAACTCCACATGGAGCAACACTCACGAAAAAAGCACCAGGAATTACCTGGGGATTTCCAGCATCAAAAATTACATATCCTACAAGCAGTAATACTAAAGGAGAAACTATTAATTTTAAGATTGAAATAGATGCAGTCAATTTATTAATAACATTATCAGTATGGAAAGATAAAATTATACCTATTGCAAAAAGACCAACGGGGGAAACACACAAAGCAAGTGTAGATAAAGTATATTCAACAGGTGTATCATTAATATTAAAATTAAATATAAATAAAAAAACACCAATTAAGATTGATAATATCATAGGATTAAGAATAATGTTTTTGATAAATATTATAAATTGAACATTTCTTTTTGTTGCAAGTTCTAAAAAAAAGGCAATTAAAGATAACAAAATTACACCATCCATTAATATTATACTTGTAACTTGAGTAACAACATCGTCACCAAAATAAATCTGAGTTATAGGCAAAAGTAATGTGACATGGTTTGATAAAGCAACAGTTAAAGCCCATATGATTGATTCTTTAACGGGTCTTTTAAAATAATTAGATACGAGTAAAAAAGTAAAAATTCCACAAGTGGATTGCATCAAAAAATAAGAAGTAATTTGTTTTAAATCAATGTGACCAATCTCACTTTGAGCTACAAATTTAATAATTAAAGCTGGAACTGCAACATAATATAAAAATAAATTTAAGATTTTAGCATGGCTTAAATCAAAGATTTTAAATCTACCAAATAAAAAACCTAGTAGAGTTACAAATATAAAGGGAGTTAAGCCTAAAAAGATTGCAAACATAGTTTTATTGAATTGTAATTCTATGCATTATTCTATTTCCTTTAAATGAGGTAGCTTGATGCAACATAGATCTATTATCCCATATAGCCAATTGATTCTTTTCCCACTCTAAAGAAAATTGAAATTTCTTTTTTATTTGATGATTAAATAAGTATTTTTCTAATTTTTGTTCTCTATTTTGTTTAGAATTAAAGCCAACAAAATGCCCGGGGCTACAATAAATTGTATATTTAGAATAAATTTTTCTAATAATATTATGTTTAGATTTTAATTCTTTATTAATTTTACCTTTTTCCTTAACTCTTTCTTGAGTGGTAATTGATATAGGGCCTTCTGAAGAGTAATTGCCTTTGTAATTTTTTAATTTCTTTTGATATGAAGTTGGTAGATCTTCATAAGCCAAGTACTGTGAACAAAAATCAGTATTAGCTTTTCCTTTTTTTGGTACTAATTTAGAAAATAACATTGTAAATCTTGGAGGTTTTTTTGTGTAAATAGAGTCTGTATGAAATTGCTCTCCAAAACTTGGTCCTTTATCTGAAGCTTTTCTTTGAACAACTGTAATTTTTGAATATTTTTTATTTAAACCTTTTAATCTTGGGTACTCAGCAAGTTTACCAAAATTTTTTGCAAACTTAATGTAATTTTTAGAATTTAAATTTTGTTTTCTAAAATATAGCATTCCATATTTTTGTAGTGCAGATTTAATTTTTTTAATATGGTATTTATTAATTTTCTTAAGATCACAAATAATTTCTGCTCCAATATTTTTTTTTCCAGGAATAATATCAAACATATTTATTAAAAAAAAAATTTAAATGCTTGATAGTTTCTTTTGGATTTTGTTCAGGTATAAAATGTCCTGATTTAATACCAGCTCCATATACTTTTTGTTTTGTATATTTTCTCCATATTTTAAGAGAATTAAATTGTTTTCCAATAACACCCTTTGTTCCCCACAAAACTTGTATAGGAATATTTATTATTTTTTTTCTATCTTTTTTATCATGTTCTAAATCAATAGTTGCTGAAGCTCTATAATCTTCACAAGTTGCATGTATTCTTTTTTTTTGTTTAAAAGCTTTAAAATAAATTTTTTCTGCTTTACCAAATTTACTATTACCAGACCATTTATCTAAACAATTTTTCATCCATTTTTTCGGATCACTTTCAATCATTCTTTCAGGAAGCCATTTTGGTTGTATTAAAAAAAACCAGTGAAAATAAGCTTTAGCAAAATTCTTTTCTGTCATTTCATACATGTCTAAAGTAGGACAGATGTCTAGAACACTCATAGCAATAATTTTTTTTCTGTAATCTCTAGCCATCCTATGTGCTACTCTTCCACCTCTATCATGGCCAGCTATAAAAAATTTTTTAAATCCAAGTTTGTCCATTAATTGCACCATGTCTTTGGCCATCTCTCTTTTAGAATAATTAATATGTTTATGATCACTTTTTAATACGAAGCTAGATCCATAACCCCTGAGATCTGCAGCTATAATTGTGAATGACTTTGAAAGTTCATTTGCTGTTCTATGCCACATAATATGCGTTTGTGGATAACCGTGTAACAATAATAAAGGCGGACCTTTACCACCAACTCTGCAAAATATCTTTCCTCTTTTAACTTTGACTAATTTTTTTTTGAATCCTTTAAACATTTAATCAGTATAGTATTAGTTGAATAAATTGCATTATTTCAGTGTATATCATAAAAATTTAATTTGAATTTCATTAGATGCTCTGTATAAGTTCTGATTTGTGAGAATTGAAGAAGAGCTAAAACTGGATTACTCCGATGTGCTTTTTAGACCAAAAAGAAGCACTCTTTCAAGCCGTAAAGATGTAGATCTTAAAAGAACTTATAAATTTAAATATAGCAATAATGAATGGTCAGGAATCCCGATTATGGCTGCAAATATGGATGGTGTTGGCGAACTTGGTATTGCTGAAAAATTATCTAATTATGGAATGATTACATGTTTAACTAAACAGCATGATGTTAAAAAAATAAAACAATTTAAAAAAGTTAAATCGATTTATCCTAATCTTGCTTTAAGCATTGGTATAAAAAAAGAAGATTTTCAAAATTTAGATAAAGTATTGAAAGAATATAGTTTTATTAAGTTTATTTGTATCGATGTTGCAAATGGATATTCTGAACGTTTTAGTGCATTTTTAAAATCTGTAAGAGATAAATATCCAACTAAAACTATAATTGCCGGAAATGTTGTAACTGCGGATATGACTCAAGAATTAATTTTAAGCGGTGCTGATATTGTTAAAGTTGGTATAGGTCCAGGGAGTGTTTGTACTACCCGTATTCAAACAGGTGTAGGTTACCCTCAACTGAGTGCTGTTATAGAATGTGCTGATGCTGCTCATGGATTAGGAGCACATATGATTGCAGATGGTGGATGTACTTGTCCGGGGGATGTAGCTAAAGGTTTTGGTGGAGGAGCTGATTTTGTAATGCTGGGTGGAATGTTTGCTGGTCATGATGAAGGTAAAGGTAAAATTGTAAAATCAAATGGTTCAAAATATATTGAATTTTATGGTTCAAGTTCTGACACAGCAAATAATAAGCATTATGGTGGTCTTTCTTCTTATAGAAGTAGCGAAGGAAGAACTGTAAGAGTTAAATATAGAGGTAAAATCGAACATACGATTCAAAATATACTTGGTGGAATAAGAAGTAGTTGCACTTATGTAGGCGCACCTTCATTAAAACAACTTAGCAAATGTACTACATTTGTGAGAGTTGCAAAACAATTTAACGATACATTTGTTAAATAAAATAATTAATACTTTATCTTTAATTTTTTAAATTCTTTTAATTAATATATTTTCTAAAACCAAAACATCCATTTTAGTTCTTAAAAAACAATCTAAAGCTTCTTCGGGTTTACAGACTATTGGTTCATTTTCATTAAATGAAGTGTTTAAAATTACAGGTACATCAGTTATTTTATTAAATTCTTTGATCAGAGAATAGTATTTACTGTTGAGTTCTTTGTTTACTGTTTGTAATCTTCCAGATCCATCTACATGAGTAACTGCTGGAATAATAGATCTTTTGTCCTCTTTAATTTGATAAACTTTCATCATAAATGGAACCTTGTCATCTATTTCAAACCATTCGTTTACATGTTCTGATAAAATAGATGGAGCAAATGGACGGAAGCTTTCTCTCCTTTTTATTTTTAAGTTTAAAATATCTTTCATATCGTTTCTTCTTGGATCTCCTAAAATAGATCTATTTCCCAATGCTCTTGGGCCCCATTCCATTTTGCCTTGAAACCATCCCACAACTTTACCATCTGCTATAAAGCTTGCTACGTTTTTACATAATGCATCTGCATCTTGAAAGTTTTTAACTTCAAAATTTTGATCCAATTTTAAAGTATGTTTTTTAATTACTGAATTAATATAACTTTCATCATAAGAATTTCCCCAATAAGCATGTTTCATTACAAAACTTTTGGGTTTTTTTAAAATGTTATGATATGTAGAAAAAGCAGAACCAATTGCACCTCCCGCGTCTCCTGCAGCTGGTTGAATATAAACATTTTCAAATTTTGTTAATTTCTTAACTTTACCGTTCGCAACTGAATTCATCCCGCAACCACCAGCTATACATAAGTTTTTTGATTGATATTTTTCATGAAGAGTATTTACAATGTTTAAAAATGCCTCTTCGTAAACTTTTTGAGTAGAGTGTGCTATATCTTTATGAAAATCAGTTAACTCATCACCTTTTACTCTTGATTTACCTAATAAATTTTCAATCTTACTTGAGTATAAGTCATCAATTGTAACGGTTCCTGAATTCCAAGTATAATTAAAGTTTGATTTATGAAATTTGAAATATTTTAAATTTAATTCAAATTCTCCATTAGGTTTTAATAATAATATTTTTTTTATTTCATTTAAGTATTTAGGTTTACCGTAAGGTGCTAGTCCCATAATTTTATATTCGTCACCATAATTTTTAAATCCTAAAAATTGTGTAATAGATTGATAAAATATACCCAAGGAATGAGGAAAGTGAATCTTCTTATCAATATTTATATTATTATTCTTTCCATATCCCCAGGCAGAACTTGCAAAGTCTCCAAATCCATCAACTGAAATAACACAAGCTTCGTCAAAAGGTGACACATGAAAACAAGAAGATAAATGAGCTAAATGATGTTCAATATTAATAATCTTGCCCAAAAATTTATTATTTTTAAACTCTTGATTTAAAGTATCTTTTATAGATTGATAAGTTTTTCTTTTTTTAATTTTTTCAAAAATTAACTTTAAATCAGGCCTATGTGTTAATAAAAAAAGAAATCTTTTAAAATTATTTGCCTTTGGATCTTGGTTTATCGCAATATAATTTACATCTGATAAACTTATTTTACATTCATCTAAACAATGTTGAATGGAATGTTTAGGAAATCCAGCAAAGTGTTTTATTCTTGTAAATCTTTCCTCTTCAACAGCTGTAATTAATTTTCCATCTTTAATAATACAAGCTGATGAGTCAGCATGATAAGCGTTAATTCCAATAATATACATTAATTTTTATAATTTTTTTGATTTAAAGGTTTATCTAAAACATCAACAGGGTATTTTTTCTTTTCAACCTCTATAAATATATTTTTATCCTTAAGAGTTTCATAAGTATTTCCAGAATTCACGTAGCCAAAAGATAAATTTTTTTCGTAACAAAATGAATAATTGCCAGAAGTTGTACGACCTATTATTTTATCATCTAAATAAATAGGTTCGTCATGTAAAAGCAAGGGTTCTCCTGGTTTATTATTTTTTAAAGTGAACATCATTAGTCTTTTGTCTAATTTTTTATCTTTAATTTTCATAAGTGCACTTTTTCCAATAAAATCAATATTTTTTTTGTAACTAATTGCAAATCTTAGACCTGCTTGATATTGATTTTCTTCAGGAGAAACATCGTGCCCCCAATGAATAAAACCGCTTTCCATTCTCATAATATCCATTGCATGCATACCACAATTACTTAACTGATATTTTGTTCCTTTTTCTACAATTAAATTATATATCTCTTTGGAGTTTTCTTTTTCTATATAAAGCTCAAAACCAAGTTCACCTACATAGGATAATCTTTGTGCCCATACTTTAATTTTATTAATATTTATATATTTCCCAGTTCCAAATTTAAAATTTTCGTTGGAAAAGTTGTCATTACTTAATTCTTTCATTAAATCTATACTTTTTGGACCAAATACGCCCAAAACACAATAGTCATCTGTTACATCTGAAAATTTAACATTATCAGACAAATATTTTTCTATATGAAATTTATCGTGCTCTCTATTTGCTGCTGAAGTTATTATTCTAAAAATATTTTCACCAATACAGACAACTGTCAAATCTGTTTCAATACCACCATCCTTATTCAACATTTGAGTATAAGTACATTTACCGATTTCATTTTTAATATTTGCCGTACAAATCTTTTGAAGTTCATCATGTACGGTTTCTCCTATTATTTCGTATTTAGAAAATGGTGATAGTTCAAATAAACCAACATTTTCTCTTGTGTTTTTAGTTTCAAACTCAGCTGAAGGATACCAATTTTGATAATTATAAGAATATTCGTATTCAGCTTTATTACCGTTTTTAGAAAACCACATCGGTCTTTCATATCCACTTGAAACACCAAAACATGCGCCTGCTTTTTTTAATTCTTCATGATAAGGAACTAATATTTTATTTCTTGAAGTTTTATGTTGCTTGAATGGCCAATGCATTCCATACAAATCTCCTAGCGTTTCTGTAATTCTTTCTTTAATAAATTTTTCTTCAGAATGAAAATTTTGAAATCTTTTAATATCATAAATAAACAAATCCTCATTGATATGTCCATTCATTAACCATTCTGCAGTAACTTTTCCAACACCTCCTCCACTTCCAATTCCAATACTATTTAAACCGCAACAAGCAAATAAATTTTTAACACCCGGAACTTCTCCTAAAAGTGTATTTGTATCTGGAGTAAATGACTCTGGTCCTGCAAAAAATTTTCTAATTCCTGCTTTTTCTAAAAGCGGAACTCTTTTCAAAGCTGCTTCTAAATAGGGTTCAAAATGTTCAAAATTTTCGGGAAATTCTCCATATGAAAAGTCTTCGGGAACTCTACTAGTTTTATTAAATGCTGGGATTGATTTACCTTCAAATATTCCTATTAACATTTTACCTGCGTCTTCTTTTAAATATAGACTGTCATCAAAATCTCTTAAAACAGGTATATTTTTTGGTAATTCATTAATTCCTTCTGTGATCACATAAAAATGTTCAGCAGGATATAATGGAATGCTAAAACCAGAATCTTCTCCAATTTGTCTAGACCACATTCCAGTTGCAAGAACGATGTATTCACACTCTATAGTTTGTCCATTAACAATAACTCCTGCTACCTTTCCTTTTTTTTTTATTATTTTTTCAACTGGTGATTTTTCAAATATTTTAGCTCCTTCTTTTCTTGCTGCTTTTGCCAGTAAGTTTGTTACACCTATTGGATCTGCTTGACCATCACCTGGCATAAAAATTCCTCCTAAAACATCTTTTTCATTAATAATTGGATAAATCTTTTTTATTTGATCAATATTTAATATCTCAACATTCACATCATATAATTGTGCAGTTGTTGCTTGTCTTTTCAGTTCTTGCCACCTACCTTTTGTAGTAGCTATAGACAAGGCTCCATTTAATTTTAGACCACTTGAAAAATCTACTTCTTTTTCTAATTTTTTATAAAGTTCTAGTGAATATTTTCTGATCTTGGTTACTCCTGCTGAAGGTCCTAGTTGACTGACAAGGCCAGCTGCATGCCAAGTTGTTCCGGATGTTAATTGATCTCTCTCTAGGAGAACGGTATCTTTCCATCCAAATTTAGCTAAATGATATGCGCATGATGTACCAGCAACACCACCACCAATTACAACAACTTTTGTAGTTTTTGGAAGATTTTTATTCATAGATGAAGTAATTATAATCAAAAATGAGCAAATCATCTATTAACATTTTAGTAACTGGAGGAGCCGGATACATTGGAAGTAGCGTTAGTAATTTATTAATTGATCAAGGGTATAACGTCACAATTTTTGACAATTTGATCACGGGTCACGAAGAATTAATACCTACTGAAGCTAAATTTGAAAAACTTGATATTTCAGATACATCAAATATTGAAAAAATATTTAAAAATAAAAAATTCAGTGCAGTTTTCCATTTTGCAGGTTTAATTAGAGTTGGTGAATCAATAGAATTTCCAGCAAAATATATGGATAATAATTTTGAAAAATCAAAAATATTTCTAAATACGTGCTTTGATAACGATATAAAAAAAGTTATTTTTTCGTCAACTGCAGCTGTTTATGGAAATGCAAAAAAAAATAAAGTAGTTGAAACAGATAAAATAAATCCACTAAACCCTTATGCAGAGTCTAAAATAAAATTGGAAAATTTTTTAATAGATCAGTCAATAAAGAGACAAATAAATTATGTTATACTTAGATATTTTAATGTTGCTGGAGCAGATGTAGAAATGAGGACAGGGTTAATATCTAAATTTTCTTCACATTTAATAAAAATTGCATGTGAAGTTGCTACTGGAAAAAAAGAAAAATTAATTATCAATGGTGATGATTATGACACTCCAGATGGAACTGCTATAAGAGATTATATTCATGTATCAGATTTAGCAGATATTCATTTGTTATGTTTAAAATATTTAATTAATGATAATAAATCAGAAATTTTCAATTGTGGTTATGGTAAAGGATATTCAGTTAAAGAAGTAATAACAACTTTGAATGAATTGCTATCAAACAAAATAAAAACTGAAGTAGGACCTAGAAGAGATGGAGACAGCCAAATCATTGTTTCTAACCCGAACAAATTTAATAATACATTTTCATGGAAACCTAAATATAATGACTTAAAAATCATATTAAAAACTGCATTAGATTGGGAAAAAAAAATATTTAATAAAAAAAATTAATTAAAATTAAATGATTAAAAAAATTATATTTAAAGGAATTACCTTTTCTAATTTTAAAAATACTAAATTTAGTGACATAATCAAACGAAAAGGACTTTACTTATTTCCATCGGCACCAGGAATTTCAAGTATTAATATCGCTAAAAAATATTATAATTCACTTAAAAAAGCAGATTTAGTTTTTTTTGATAGTGGTTTTTTTGTTATTTTGCTTAAAATTTTTAAAAATATTAATGTTGAAAGATATTCTGGATATAGATTTTTAAAGTATTTTTTTACATACCTAAAACAAAATAATGACTGTTCAATATTTTTAATTGAACCTTCTAAAAAAATATCAACTAGTAATAAAAAATTTATATTGAAATTAGGTATAAAAAAAAAAAATTTTAATAATTATATTGCTCCAATATATAATCCTTCAAAAATAAATGATAAAATATTAATTAAAAATCTAAAAAAGAAAAAACCAAATATAATTTTGATTAATATAGGTGGTGGTATTCAAGAAATATTAGGTTTATTTTTAAAAAAAAACTTAAGTAATAAATGTAGAATTATATGTACAGGTGCTGCAATTTCTTTTTTCACGGGTCAAGGGTCTCCCATTAACGACTTTGTAGATAAGTTTTATTTGGGATGGTTAATAAGATTGATTTATTTTGAAAAAAAATTTTACAGTAGAATATTTTATTCTTTAAAATTATTCAAAATAGTTATTACAAATAGGATAAAAACTATTAGATAATTATAATACTAATTAATCTAATTCAAATTTATCTTTATATTTAATTTTTAAATTTTTTGATTGTTTTGTTTTTTCTAAGAAACAATTGCCTATTACGAGATTATCCATTTCTGTACCCATGAAACAATTAAATGCATCTTTAGGTGTGTTTACTATTGGTTCTCCTCTAACATTAAATGATGTATTTATAAGAACTGGGCAATTTGTTTTGTCATAAAAATTATTTATCAAGTTGTAATATTTCAAATTTGTTTTTCTACTTACTGTTTGAATTCTTGCTGTATAATCTATATGTGTGACTGCTGGAATTTCTGATCTTTTAATATTTAGCTTTTCAATTCCAAATAGTTTTTCATCTTCTTCTGACATTTTAACTAATTTTTCTTCTTTTACTCTTGAAACAATAAGCATAAAAGGTGACACAACTTTTAAATCAAACCAGTCATTTACTTTTTCTTCAAGTATTGAAGGTGCAAAAGGTCTAAAACTTTCTCTATATTTAACTTTAAGATTCAATATCTTTTGCATTTTTTCGGATCTTGGGTCACCGATAATAGATCTTCCACCTAAAGCCCTAGGGCCAAACTCCATTCTTCCCTGAAACCATCCAATTGCATTTCCATTTATTATCATATCAGATGTTTTATTATTAAGATCTTCATCATTTAAAACTTCAAATGTTGCACCTAAGTTTTTTAATTCTTGTTGAACTGACTCATTGGAATACTCTGGTCCAAGATAAGACCCTTGCATATCATCATCTTTATTTATTGATCTTTCTTTTTTTAATTCTAAATACCAAAATGCCAACGCAGCTCCTAATGATCCACCGGCATCACCTGCGGCTGGCTGTATCCAGATATTTTCAAAAATATTTTCTTTAAGTATTTTACCATTAGCAACGCAATTAAGCGCTACACCTCCCGCTAAGCATAAATTTGATAATTTATATTCATCTTTTATGTGTCTAGCTAATTTTAACATAATATCTTCGGTTACTTTTTGAATTGAAGCGGCAATATTCATATGAAATTCAGTTAACTGTTCTTTTTTGGGATCTCTAGGTTTTTGACCAAATAAATTATGAAATTTATCATTTGTCATTGTTAAGCCTGTTGCATAATTAAAATAATCTTGATCCATTCTAAAAGATCCATCATCTTTAATATCAATTAAATGATTAGTTATTTTATCTGAATAAATAGGTTTGCCGTAAGGAGCTAAACCCATTAATTTATACTCACCACTATTAACTTTAAACCCAGTATAATAAGTAAAGGCAGAATAAAGCAACCCTAATGAATGAGGAAAATGAATCTCTTTTTTAATTTCAAGATTACTACCACTACCAACTGCAACTGTTGTGGTTGCCCATTCTCCAACACCGTCTGCAGTTAAAACAACAGCTTCTTTAAATGGTGAGGGATAAAAAGCACTTGCGGCATGACTTAAATGGTGTTCTGAGAAAAATATTTTACCGTCATCTTTAAAATTTTTATCGTGCATTTTAAGTTCATTAAAAAGCATTTTTTTTTGAAATAATTTATCTTTCAACCATAAAGGCATAGCTTTGGAAAACTGCGTAAACCCTTTAGGTGCAAATGCAGTATAAGTTTCTAATAATCTTTCAAACTTTAAAAAAGGCTTTTCAAAGAAGATAATATGATCTACTTCGCTAAGTTTTAAATTAGAATATTTTAAAACAAACTCAACTGCGTTAAATGGATAATTTGAATCATGTTTTATTCTAGTAAATCTTTCTTCTTGTGCGGCTGAAATAATTTTACCATCAATTAAAATAGCGGCAGCACTATCATGATAAAATGCAGAAATACCTAAAATAGATATCACTTTAAAATATAGTGTAGATAAATGGTGCTACAGCAGATCCTTGGCTTAAAATAATTAAACCTCCAAATAACACCAAAATGATTATAATTGGTAATAACCAATATTTTTTTCTTACACTTAAGAACTCCCAAAATTCTATTATAAAATTCATAAAATTAAAATTGACGCTTCATACTTGTTTTATAATCTGCTTTTTTCTTCCAATAACTATTTGATTTATTTTTTTTTAAAGACAGCAAATCTTTTTTGAATATTTTTAGAATAATGGCTGTGGGTGTAACAACTGTAAAAAAAATTATACCCATTACCATAGGAGAAATTATTTTTCCAAGAAACAATCCAACTTTAAACCATAATTTATTAAATGGACTTAATATCTGTGAATTAAAAATGCCTAATATTAAAAAAATGAATGATACAATTAATGACCAAATTCTAATATCAAGATTATTTTTTATTGGCCATAAAGCTACAATTAAAAAAACTACAAAAAAAACAATTCCAAAACTTCTATTTGAACTAACTTTTATTTTCATAGATAAGTTTATTCTATATCATAATATTTTGATTTTAAAAAAATATATAAAATTATAATAATGGGATTACTTTTCAGATAACTCAGGATTCAAAGGTTTTCTATAGAATTAAATACCATAAAATTAAAAAAATGTTTATTAAATTAAAAAAAATTAAGTAAATTGTTAAATATTATATAGGTAGAATTTCTTTTATTTTTTAATGTATTCATTTAAATTGTAGAATTTGTTTATTGTATGTAAAATTAAATTAATGAAAATATTAATTACTGGTTCATCTGGCTTTATAGGTTTTAGTGTTGCAAAAAAACTTTTAAATCAAGGACATTTAGTTCATGGATTTGACTCGATGAACAACTATTATGATGTAAATTTAAAAAAAAATCGAAAAAAAATATTAGATAAATATAAAAATTTTTCTTTTTCAAAAGGTAAAGTTGAAAATAATAAATCTTTAAGTAAATCAATATTAAAATTTAAACCAGATTTTATAATTCACTTGGCGGCTCAAGCTGGAGTAAGATATAGTATTGAAAAGCCTAGAATTTATTTACATTCAAATATTATTGGCACCTACAACGTTATTGAGCTTGCTAAAAGAGTTAAAGTAAAACATTTATTAATTGCTTCAAGCTCATCTGTTTATGGGGCTAATAAAAATTTACCTTTTAAAGAAAAAGACAAAACCGAAACACAATTAAGTATTTATGCTTCAACAAAAAAATCTACTGAAAGTATTGCCCATTCATATTCTAATATATGGAAGTTGCCAATAACAATGCTGAGGTTCTTTACTGTCTATGGCCCTTGGGGAAGACCAGATATGGCTTTATTTAAATTCACTAAAGCAATTTTAAAAAATAAAAAAATTGATGTTTTTAATAAAGGCAAAATGTATAGGGATTTTACTTATATAGATGATGTTGTTAAATCAACTGAACTTTTAATAAATAAAATACCTAAACTTAATTCAAAAAAAAAATACAAATATGATAGTATTTCAAAAGTTGCTCCATTTAGAATTGTAAATATTGGCAATCAAAGCAAAATATATCTTATTGATTTTATTAAAACTTTAGAAAAAGAATTAAAAATAAAACCAAATAAAAATTTAATGCCTTTACAGAAAGGCGATGTTAAACTGACTTTGTCTAGTACAAATTTGTTGAAGCAGATTACTGGTTATAAACCTAAGATAAAATATAAAGTTGGTATTAAGAGATTCGTTAAATGGTATAGAAGTTATTATAATGTTTAATTTAAAATTTTTTAAATTTACTAATGTTAAATAGTTAAATAAGATGATCCATTTTTACTAAAATCAAAATCAACATGTTTAAAATTTTTTAATCTTTTTATTATTCTTTTATGATTATTTGGTTTTGCAAAGAATATAAAATAGCCACCACCACCAGCACCAAGTAATTTACCACCTAGCGCGCCAGCTTTCAAAGCATTTTCATATACTTCATTTAAATTTGCGCTTGATACTTTTTGATGTAAATTTTTTTTTAACATCCAATTTTCATGTAATATTTCTGCTGTATTTTGTAAATCACCTTCGCAAAGTTCGTACTCAAATTGATTGGCTAATTTGGATAATGTTTCGTAATTTTTATTATGTTTTTTTTCTTTTTTAATTATTCCTAAAATTTTATCAGCTTTTCTATTAATTCCACTGTAAAACATAATAAGATGTTTTTTAAAAATATTTAGTCTTTTTTCTGAGATATTGATTTTTTTTACGTTAACAGTTTTATTTTGATTAAATAAGATAGAATTAAAACCTCCATACGCTGCAGCATAATGATCCTGCATACCAATTGGTTTTTTGCACTTTTCAATTTCTATCTTAGCTGCAATTTTGCTTAAATTCTCTTTGCTTATTTCTTTACCTTTAAGTTTGTTTAACGCCTTAGTTAATCCTACACATAGTGTACTTGATGAACCTAGACCACTTCCTGAAGAAGGTATATCGGCAAGCGTTGTGATTTCAATTCCTTTTTTTATTTTAAAATATTCTAGGGTTTTTTTAATTAGCAAGTGGTCTAATTCTTTTACATTATTTTTATTTTCAGTAACTGAATATGATAGTCTTACTTTATCATCATATTTTTTATTAATATTGATGTACATATATTTATTAATAGTTGTACATATTACTTTTCCTGGAATATTTGATTGATGATTAAAGTGATCTGAACCACCGCCAACAAAACTTATTCTAAAAGGTGTTTTTGAAACAATCATTATTATAAATATTATAATTTCTATTTATATTCTATATAATTAAAGTATTGAGTTAATTGCTTCTTTTAAGTTTTTAAAATTCTTTTTACCCTTGATTTTGAATTTATTTCCAACAATTAGAAATTTAATATTAGTTTTCTTAGCTGCTAAATAATCTGTATTTCGATCGCCAATCATATAAGATTGTTTTGTATCAATATTTAAATCTTTGATAGCTTTTAGAAACATGCCATTATTTGGCTTTCTAAATCTTGATTTTTTTTTGTATTTTTTAACTTCTCCTTTAAAACCTTTAATAGGATAATAGGGACAGTAATAAATTCTATCAAAATAAGAACCTTTTGTACTAAACAAATATTCTAATTTTTTATGATCCTTTTCAACTTTATTTATAGACACAAATCCTTTGGCAACTGCTGGTTGGTTAGTTATAATTACTGACAAAAAACCTTTCTCATTAATTTTTTTAACAGCATCAAATGTTCCATCTATAATTTCTAGAGGATTTTGATAATGCAGATTTGAGTTTTCTTTATTAATCACACCATCTCTATCTAAAAATATAGCAGGTATTTTTCTTTTTAAAGTTCCTTTAGTATATTTAATAGTTTTTAAATGTTTTTTAATTTCCTTTATTCTTTTAGGAGTGCCCGCATCTTTAATAAATTCTCTAGAGTTATACCCATAAACTTTAATGTTACTTTTAATAAGTTCTGGCAATATGTCTTTCACAAAATCTTGAAATTTATTATCTTTAATAAATTTAAGTATTTTTTTTTTTATAATAAAAATTCCTGATAAACATAAATTTCCAATATCTTTTTTTGAATGTGGTTTTCTATGTAATTTAATTAATTTATTTTTAGCATTTAGCTCTAATACATCGCTATCAAAAATATGATCATTAGGATGAACTAGGAAGGTAATGTCACTTTTACTTTTTTTATGAAATTTATTAAACTTTTTTATATCAAAATTAAATACCAAATCACCCGATATAATTAAAATATCATCTTTTAAGGGTTTATATTTATTTAAATTTTTTAAGCATCCGGCATTACCTAAAGCTTTATTTTCTTCAATTAATACAATATTTTTATTTACAAGTGAATTATTATATTTTGTAATTTTATTATTTGATAATAAAAAAATTCTTTTAAATAATTTAAGTTTTTCTAGCTGTCTTTCTATTATAGATTTATTATTTATTTTTAAAAAAGGTTTTGGTATTTTTTTTGAAATTTTTTTAGTTCTAGTTCCTTTGCCACCTATTAGAATTGCAACATCCATTATACAAACAAATCTTTTGATATTGTATTAATTGTTTTTTTTATAGCCTCTAGAGATGACAATTTAAATTTAAATCCAGCTTTATTCATCTTTAAAGTTGAGTACTTATAAGTTACAATATCACCAGGCCAACCATATTTTTTTTTCTGATATTTTATTTTATTCTTGTATCTAAATTTTTTAATTAACAACTTAACTATTACTTTTACTTTTACACCTTTGTCACTGGAACCAATGTTGTAAAAATTTATTAAGTTTTTATTTTTTTTCTTTTTTAAAAAAATCATACAATTGATTATTTCATCTACATCAGAGTATGGTTTGCATTGCTCACCATTGCCCAAAACTTCCAAGTTCTTTTTTCTAGAAAATATTTTTTTTGACAAGTCGTAAATCACTCCATGAGTAAGGTTTGATCCAACAACATTAGGAAATCTAAAAATAAAACTTTTTAAATTATTTTTGTAGGAATATGAGCTGATAAAACTTTCACAAGCTGCTTTCATTGACCCATAACTACTTTCTGGCTTTAAAGGGGCTGTATTTTCAGAAATAATATTTTTTACAGTTCCATAAATTGCTGAGCTAGAAGCAAACAATATTTTTGTATCTTTTTTGGTAAATTTATTACAATCATTTAAAACATTGTAAGTAGTTAGATAAGTATTTTTGAAATCTATATCTGGATTTTCTACCCCAGAAGCTATATTTGAGTTAGCAGCAAGTAGCCAAATTTCTGATAATTTTCTTTTTTTTAAAGTTTTTAATAATTCAAAATTTTGAATTTTTTTTGAAGCATCTACATTAAAAAATTTAAAATTATTAAATCTATAAAACGGTTTAATATATTTTTTTTTTCCAAGCCTAAAATTATCCAGACCAATAATAAACAAATCTTTTCTCTTGATTAATTTTGCTAACAATGTCGAGCCTATCATGCCTGCAATACCTGTGATTAAAATATTTTTCATATGAATTAATAATTACTTTTGTATATAATATATTTAAAATTGTAAAAAAAAATGTACAAAAGATTTCCTCTCAATAAAATTTCAAAAAGTAAACAATTTTACCTACAATACATTAATGAAAAGAATAATTTACTAAAAAATATCGATTTAAACAAATTAGATAAGATAGTAACTGCGATCAAAACTTGTATTAAAAGTAATAATATTATTTATTCATGTGGTAATGGAGGATCGTCATCATTAGCAGATCATTTAACTTGTGATTTTATTAAACAAACAAATAACAAAACTAATTTGAAATTAAAATCCATTTCTTTAGCATCAAATTTTTCACTTATATCTGCTATAGCTAATGATATAAGTTTTGGAGAAATTTTTTCATTTCAAGTAGAAAAGTTATGCAGAAAAAATGATATTCTGATTTTATTTTCAGTTTCAGGAAACAGTAAAAATTTAATTAATGCTGCAAAAGTTGCAAAGAAGAAAAAAGTAAAAACTATTTCGTTTACTGGTTTTAATGGTGGAAAATTATCTAAATTAACTGACTACAATATTAATTTCTCTATGGCAAATTATGGTATTGTCGAAGATTGTCATACTACAATGATGCATTACTTATCTCAGTTTTTAAGAAATACAAAAATAAAATCTAAAAATTTTAGGAATATAAATTTTTAAAAGAGTTAAAATAAATATATATAATTTTACTAACTTAGAAAAAAAAATTTTTAAAAATATTTAAAATTAATGAATTTTTTAAAATCTAGAATCGTTGAGTTTTTTAGAAGAATTATAAATTTTTATAGCCAACAAAAATCAAATCAATTTGAAAATGAAATAATTGAAACATGCAACAAATATGAATTTAATAGAACATCAGAGCATACTATTAGAGATACTTTTAATTTAGTTAAAAAGGTGTTGTTAAAAAATGTTCAAGGAGACATGGTTGAATGTGGAGTTGAAACTGGGCATAGTTTGGTTTTATTTCAAAAAATTATTGAGCATTTTAATTTAGAAAATACAAAAATTTACGGTTATGATACTTTCGAAGGAATGCCACAACCTAGTGATTATGATAAAAACAAATACGGTGAACTATTAAAAAATTCTTATGAAAATAAAAAAATAGACGATAATACTAGCGGATGGAATAATGTTTCTTTAGATATTGTAAGGTCAAATTTTTATAAAAATACAAAGTCAAATAAAAATTTAGAATTGATAAAAGGTAAAGTAGAAAACACATTGTTAATTAAGAAAAATCTTCCAGATAAAATTTCTGTTTTAAAGATAGATACTTGTCTATATGAGAGTACTAAAGCAATACTTGAAATTTTATCTCCAAGAGTGCAAAAAAATGGTGTAATCATAATTGATAACTACTTTAATTATAGTGGAATTAAAAAAGCAGCCGATGAATATTGTGAAAAAAATGGATATTTAATTAAAAGTTTTTTAATATTTGGAGGAGCAAATAGAGTAATTGTTTTTTTATAATATAAGTTTTTTTTTAACTATGTTATATGATTTTTGACGCCTGTATTAATATTATATATGAAATTTTTTATTAGATTTAAAATTATTTTTTTAAAAATTATAAAATTGAATATTTCATTTTTAAAAAAAGAAATATCAGGTTACCCAGAAACAGTTAAAAAATTTGAAAAACAATTTTCAGAGTTCATAGGTAAGGATTATGGAATTACCTTTTGTAACGGAACATCTTCAATAGAAGCAGCAATATACGCTATAAATTTTTCACCAAACGATCAAATCTTAGTAACAGCAAGTAATTTTCATGCAAGTATTGGTCCAATTAAAAATTTAAAATGCATGCCTATATTTGTAGACATTGATAAAGATACATTAACAATTGATTGTGAAGACCTTAAAAAAAAAATAAATAATAAATCAAAAGGTATATTAATTGTTCATCCATGGGGATATCCATGCAATATGGATGAGATAGTTAAAATTGCAAAAGAGAATAATTTAAAACTAATAGAAGATTGTTCCCATGCTCATGGAGCTTCTTATAATAAAAAAAGAATAGGTAGCTTTGGGGACATTAGTATTTTTAGTTTACAAGGTGGAAAATCTGTTGCTGCAGGTGAAGGTGGTATAGCACTTACCGATAATAAAGAATATTTCTTAAGGATGTCAACTTATGGGCACTTTGATAGACATAAAGAAAATTTAATAAATAATAACGAATTTAAAAAATTTTCCAAAACAGGAATATCAAAAAAACTTAGAGCACATCCTCTTGGAATTTGTTTAGCAAATGTTGATTTTGATAATCTTCATATAATAAATAATTATAAAGAAAAAATTTATAAAAAGATTGATGAAATTATAATTAGTTACAAAACACTAAATACAATGAAAATTAATATTAAAGCTGAAAGAGGTGGTTATTTTTCTGGATATCCTATAATTTTTAACGATATAAATAAAATTTCCAAAATTAAAGAAAAGTTCAAAAAATTTAAAATAAATCTAATTGAGAATCCGTGGTTTCTTACTCACAAACTAGAAATTTATAAAGACTCAAATTGTGATTTGCCTGTTACTGAAAAAATAAATAATCTATTTTTTTTGATTAGAATTCCTTATTTTTTAAATTTTAATTTTAAAAACTTAAAAAATTGTTTAATAGAATGCAAAAAAGATGATTTGATTAATTAATGAGTAAATTAAAATCTTTATCTTTAAATTTAAATAAAGCACAAACTACAAGAATATCTAGAAATTTTATTTCGCAGGTCACATTAAATTTATCACTAACGGTTTTTCAGTTACTTTTTCCACCTTTAATGATCATGGTCTATGGTTTAGAAAATTTCGGTATATGGATTTTTTTAACTGCAGTACCATCAATTTTAGCGGTACTTAACTTTGATTTAAATGCTGCTGCAAAAACCGAAATGTCTATTTATTATAATCAAAATAATAAAAATAAAATCAATGAAGTATTTAATAATTCAATTTTATTAACTCTTATATTTATAACTTTTCTAGCCATTATAGGCTCTCTGATTATTAACTCTTATGATTTTAAAATAAATATCCTTAGAAGCATAAATGCTAATGAATTAAAAATTATCTTAATTTGTGTATTTTCAACATTTTACTTAAATATTTTTAATAGTATTTTTAAGACTGGTATTACTTATTGGGGAAGATTAGACATTAGTACATACCTTGAAACATTTTTTGATTTTTGCTCAAAAGTATTAATTATTATTTTAGGAAT
>CACHJL010000007.1 GCA_902580135.1 uncultured Pelagibacteraceae bacterium
CTCCATCATTTAATACACCTTCATCAACAGCAGTTGCATCCATTGTTAGATGTTGTAATTTTCCTTTTGGATCAGTAAATCTCAAATCAACGTATTCGATTTCTTTATCTTTCATTAATTTTAATACATTTTTAGAACTCATATTTATCTTTTTTTTAATTTTTAAAGCTTAATATCAAAAAACTTTAAATTAATATTGTTTATTATTGTTATATCACCTATGCATTTCTTACATATATAAACAGGAATATAAATAAGAATTAATGATAAATTATCAATTCACAATTTATTACAATTATTAGTTGAATGGAAAATATACTTGAAAAAGAATCGGTCCAGAGAGTAAGAAAAGTTCTTAATGAATATGATCAAAATTTGAATGTAGAAGTTTTAGATAGTTCCGCAAGAACAGCGGAAGATGCTGCAATATCTTTAAATTGTGAAGTTGGCGCAATAGTAAAAAGTTTATTATTGAGAACTGACAAAGATTTTATTTTGTGCCTAGTATCAGGAGATAAACGTTGCTCCCTAAATAAAGTTAAAAAAATTATTAAAAACAAAGATGTTTCAATGGCTAAAGCGGAACAAGTTAAAGAACAAACTGGATTTTCAATTGGAGGAGTTTCACCCATAGGCCACATAAAAAAAATTAATATATTAGTTGATGTTTCTTTATCTAGATTTGAAAATATTTATGCCGCTGCTGGTCATCCTCATTCAATTTTTAAAATAACTTATAAAAAATTGCTTAATCTTACAAACGGAAAAGAAGAGGATATAGTGTAAATGAGAGAACCAAAATTAATAGATTATTTTCTTCTTACTATTTTAGCTTTAATATGGGCTTCAGCTTTTTTTAATATTAAAATAGCAACCTACTCCTATGGACCAGTTACAATTGCTTTTTTGAGAATCTTTTTTGGAGCTATACCAGTAGTTGCTTTATGTTTTTTTAAAAGGATCAAAATTGAAGCATTTTCTAAAGATTGGTATTGGTTTGCTTCAATTGGTTTAATAAATTTAGTTATACCTTTTTTTTTAATAGCTTATGGAGTTCAAAAAGTTCAAAGTAATCTTGCAGCTATTTTAATGGCCAGTACACCATTGAGCGCAACATTATTGGCACATCTTTTTACAGATAATGAAAAAATAAATTTTATAAAAGTATTAGGTGTTCTTGTAGGTTTTTCAGGAATTGTTTTTTTATTTTCTGATAATGTTTTAATTAATGAAAGTAATTTTTTTTCAGCATTTTGGATATTAGTTGGATCAACATTCTATGTTATCGGAGGATTGCTAACTATCAAAATAAGTAAAAAAAAAAACGAAAACGTAACAGCTTCCATATTAATATGGGCAACAATTTTTTTAATTCCAGTTACAGCCTATACAGAACAGCCTTGGAATTTAAACCCAAGTATCGATTCAACTATATCAGTTATTTATCTTGGCGTATTTGCCACAGGATTTGCTTGGTTGCTTAGATTTAGAATTTTAATAAATAATGGATTAGTTTTTCAAGCTCAAGTAGCTTATTTAATTCCAATTTTTGGTGTGATTTTAGGATATATTTTTCTAAATGAGTTGATTACTTCAAAAGTTTTAATTGCATTAGTTGCAGTAATAATTGGAATTTATTTAGTAAAAAAATCAAACAAAAATGATATTGTCACTTAATCGATATTGTTATGAGTAAACTTATTTCTAAATCAGAAATAGAAAATTTCAAAAAAAATGGTGCAGTTTTTTTAAAAAATAAGTTTGATATTAGATGGATAGAAAAATTAAAAAAAGGTATCAAAAGAGATATAAAAAATCCCAGTCCTAGATTTAAATCTCATACAACTACATCTAATGTACCAGCTTATTTGGAAGATTATTGGACTTGGGATTTAGTTCCTGAATTTAAAGAGTTTGTTTATAAATCTCCTTACGCAGAAATTGCATCTGAATTAATGTCAGCAAAAAAAATTAATCTTGTAATGGATAATTGGTTTTTAAGAGAAGCAGGATCAAAATCTTCAACTCCTTTTCATCACGATATTAGCTATTTTGATATTGAAGGAACAATGTGTGTCCTTTGGTTACCATTGCAAGCAACTGGAAAAGATGAAGGTGTGGCATGGGTTAAAGGATCACATTTATGGGGAAAACTTTTTTTAAGAGTTCTTTTTAAAGATGGTCATAAAATTGAGGGAAAAGAATGCATCATAAACGGAAAAAAGTACGAATTACCACCTGATATTTTAAACAATAAAAAAAAGTATGAATTTTTGAAATGGGATTGTGAACCTGGAGATTGTGTTATATTTGATATGAGAACTCTTCATGGAGTACTTAGCCCCTCAATACCTAAGAAAACATTAAGCAGATATACATTAAGGGTAGCAAAAGAAGATGCAAAAATTAGTTATATAGGAGATTGGACAAGTTATAATTATAGAAAAGCTATGCAGGATGGCGGTTATAAAGATGGTGATATACTAGGAGGCAAAATGTTCCCAACTTTATATGAAACCAAATAACTCAATAGTAAATAAATTTTATCTTTAGATATTTTTATTAATTTGAAACATCAAAATATTTTTGCTAAATTTTATAATAAAATAAAGATTAATATTTAAATTATGTACGAAAAATTTGGTCAGTTTATAGATGGAAAATGGCAACCCTCCGAAAATAAAGAAACATATGAAGTTATAAATCCTGCTACCGAAGAAGTTTTGGGGCTTGCATCAAAAGCTGCACCAAGTGATGTTGATAAAGCATTAAAATCTGCTGAAAAAGGTTTAGAAGTTTGGAAACAAACTCCTCCATGGCAAAGGTCATATATAATAAGAAGAATTGCTGATAAAATGAGAGAGAAACAAGATGTTCTTGCAAAATGGATGACTCTAGAAGTTGGTAAACCTTTTGCAGAAGCCAAAGGAGAAGTTGGTGGAGCAGCAGATATTTTTGAATGGAATGCAGAAGAAACTAAAAGAATTTATGGACAAACAGTAGAAAGCAGATTTGCTGATACTAGAGTTCACGTTTATTATCAGCCGGTTGGAGTGGTAGCTGCACTAACTCCTTGGAATTTTCCTCTAGTTTTATCTTCAAGGAAAATCTCTACAGCTTTAGCAGCAGGCTGTTCTGTAATAGTTAAACCAGATGTAATAACGCCTGGAACTGTAATGGAGTTAGTTGATATTTGTAGAGAATGTGGAGTTCCTCCAGGAGTGGTAAATTTATTATCTGGCGATCCACCAAGCATTAGTCAACAATTGATTTCATCAAATATAGTTAAAAAAATTTCAGTAACAGGGTCAACAAGAGTAGGAAAATTAATTCTCAAGCAAGCCGCTGATAAAGTTCAAAGAGTGACTATGGAATTGAGCGGACACTCCCCATTTATTGTTTTTGATGATGCTGATCTTAACAAAGCTACTGATATGGCTATATCTTCTAAATTTAGAAATAACGGACAAGTTTGTATATCTCCTAATAGATTTTATATTCAAGAAAATAAAAAAAATGACTTTATAAATTTATTTATTGAAAAAACTAAAAAACTAAAAATTGGGAATGGAATGGACCCTGATACTCAATTAGGGCCTCTAACAACACAAAAAAGATTAAATGAAGTAGAAGAATTAGTTGAGAAAACAAAGCAAGAAGGAGCAAAAGTTTTATTAGGCGGCAAAAGACCGGCTGGGTTTAATAAAGGTTTTTATTATGAGCCAACTGTTTTTGACGAAGTAAAAGATAATTTTACAATTATGAAACAAGAGCCATTTGCACCTTTGGTTCCAATGTTGTCTTTTAAATCTTTTGATGAAGTTATAGAAAGAGCAAATGATAATGATTTGGGATTATGCAGTTATATCTGTACAAATTCTATGGAAAAAGCACATAGAGCATCCGAGCTAATGGAAACCGGAACTGTAGCAGTTAACACAGGTTTTGTTGCAATAGCTGAAGCACCTTTTGGTGGAATTAAACAAACAGGCTATGGAAGGGAAGGTGGGTCCATGGCAATAAAAGATTATTTGAACGTTAAATATACACACCTAGGTATTAAAGGATAAAATAGAATTACTAAGAATGAAATATTTACATACAATGATTAGAATTTCAAATATAGAAAAATCATTAGAATTTTTTTGTAACGGACTAGGATTAAAAGAAACAAGACGAATGGATAATGAAAAAGGAAGATATACTCTAATTTTTTTAGCAGCTCCAAATGATGAGTCTGCAGAAATTGAACTTACTTATAATTGGGATGGAGATAATTTAGGCACAAGTTCGAGAAACTTTGGTCATTTAGCATACAGAGTTAAAAATGTATATGAAACTTGTCAAAGACTAAAAGATATGGGTATCACAATTAACCGTCCACCACGAGACGGACATATGGCTTTTGTGAAATCACCAGACAATATTTCAATTGAGATTTTACAAGATGGTTATTTGGATCCTAAAGAACCGTGGGCTTCAATGAAAAATGTTGGCGAGTGGTAATCAACCAAAATAGCTAAAAATATTTATTCTACAATTTGGAAATCAGATTTATATTTTTCATTAATGGAAATCCCTAATCCAGGAGTATTATCATCTAAATTTATAAAACCATTTTCAGGTTCAGGTTCTCCTTTAAATAAATAATAAAATAATTCGTTTCCTATCTCAACTTGATGTACTGGAAAGAATTCTGAAAAAGGGCAGTTGTTACTTGCCATTGTTAGATGATAATTATGCATTTGACCAGCATGAGGAATTACCGGAACACCATATTTTTCTGCTAAAGAATTTATTTTTTGACCAGGAGTTATACCTCCAACACGATTTGCATCATATTGAATAAAACTAACTGCTTTTTGTTCTAACAAATGTTTAAATCCTAAAAAACTAAACTCATGTTCTCCACCTGCAATTGGTATATCTCCTAAAGCATTTAATTCTGCATAACCTGATATATCATCAGGTATTAGCGGTTCTTCAAGCCATTTAGGTTTAAATTTTATTAATTCAGGTATTATTTTTTTTGAATATTCTAAATTCCAACCCATATAAGCTTCGAGCATAAGATCATTATCATATCCGACAACTTCTCTGACGGCATTTACTAAGTTAATATTTTTTTTTAATCCTTCGGCCCCATCTTTTGGTCCCCAACCAAATCGCATCTTAAACATCTTAAAACCTTCTTTTAAATATTTTTCTGCCTCTATTTGTAGATCTTTGATTGGCTGGCTATATAATTTTGAGGCATATACTGGAATCTTTTCTTTTGTTCTCCCTCCAAGTAATTGAAAAACTGGTTTTTTTTTCAATTTTCCCATTAAGTCCCAAATTCCAAGATCGATTGCTGAAATTCCAATCATTCCAATTCCTTTTCTTCCCCATGCCATCGTGCTTCTATACATTTTTTCCCATAAATAATCGTAGTCAAAAGGATCTTCACCAATTACTAAGTTTTTTAAATAACAATCTATTGCTTTTTTAGTTACTTCTGGTGCTAGTGCAGCATTTCCTAAACCTATGTTTCCATCATCTGTTATGACTTCACAGACCATCCATTGATGAAATCTAAATGATTTCATTTTATCTCCAGACTCTCTAAGAGCATCAGTCGGGTTAGTACAAAAATTTTGAACAGGAGGAACTATTTCACCTGTCCATTTGTAAATAGATGTTTTGACATCTTTAATCTTTGTCATTTTTTTTTAATATTTTTGAAATTTCATTTACTCTTATTGCGATAGCTAAGACAACTTCTAATATACCTAATAGTAACCAAGTTTCTAAATTCATAATTTATTTTTATTTTCTGCCATTGTTAATGCGATCTTGAAAGATTGTAAGGTAGGTTCTAAATTTGCTTTATTTTTTCCAGCAATATCGAAGGCTGTTCCATGCGCAGGAGTAGTAATTGGTAAAGGTAAACCACCTTGAACGGTTACACCTCTATCAAAACCAAAAGCCTTAAGGCCAGACTGCAATGCATCATGATACATTCCCACAATGCAATCATGATTTTTATTTTTATATGCTGTAATAAAAGATGTATCACAAGGTAACGGTCCATCCGCATTAATACCAAGTTTTTTAGCCTCTTCTATAGCTGGTATAATTTCTTCTTTTTCTTCACTTCCAAATTCACCATGTGGGTTAAGAGCTTGAACTGCTACTCTAGGATTTTTTATTCCATTTAATTTCATAGCATCATTAATAAGTTTAATAGGTTTAATAATTTTTTCTTTTTTTATTTGATCTGGAACTTCTTTAATTGGAATATGGGAAGTTACTCTAGCAGTCCAAAAATTATCTATAACATTAAATTCACAAAAATAATTTTTAACATTTAGTTTTTCAGCCATTAAGTGTAATTCATCTGAATATTTGTTTCCTCCAAGTTTTAAACTTGTTTTATTAAAAGGACCAAAATTAATTGCATGAATTTTTTTTTCATTAGCTAATTCTAGAGCTAAATTTAAAGCTGATAAAACACTTTTGCCTGATTCTTTAGAACATTCAGATATTTTGTAATCGTGATTTTTTCCTTTTGAGATATCTAAAAAAAATTTATTTCCTTCTTTGAAATTAATTTTATCAAAACTATCAACTAGTTTTAAGTTATTTGAATTACCCGAGATTTTATTACCATTTTCTAGTATTTTCTTTTCACCTATTAAGATAATATTAGCTTTATTTGTAATTTCTTCTTTTAATAATTTGGACACAAGTTCTGGACCAATACCAGAAGGGTCTCCAAGAAGTAGTGCTATATTAATTTTATTTTGAGGCATTTTTTTTCTTTACGCTATGTACCAGATTATGTTTATATATTTAAATATAAATTAACTAAAGAGGGAAATAATGAAAAAAAGTTTTAAACTTTTCTTGGCTGCTGCATTTCTAGTAACAGAATTTTTTGTTGTTGCGCTTCCACTAATGATTACTTCTGCAAAAGCAGATGGTCACCCAATTCAAGCAATTACTCATGCTGGATTTGGTGGTGGTACAGATGTAACTACTAGAATGATGCTTTTAAGAGCACGTAGAGTTCTTAAGCAAGATATGCAACTAGTTAACAAAAAAGGTGGTGGTGGAGCAGTGTCAATGGATTATATGATGAGCTTACCAGCAGATGGTCAACATACTTTAACTTGGACAACTGGGCACGCTGTGTCAATGGCTTTAGGTAAAACTAAAGTTAAAATTAGTGACATGCAACCACTAGCAAGAGGAACTGATGATCCTCAATTATTTGTAGTAAATTGTAAAGCTGACATTAAAGATGCTAAAAAATTTATTAGCACTCAAAAATCAAAATCACTTAAATATGGAACAACACATGTTGGTGGAATTGACGATGTAAGTGCAATTGCATTTACTAAAAAAGGTGGTTTAAAAGATCCAACTATTGTTGCTTATAAAGGTGTGGCTCCAATTAAAACTAACTTAATCAAAGGAGATATTGATGTAGGTGTTTTAAACTTAGGAGAAGCATTAACAGAAATTAATGATGGAACTCTTTGCGTTTCAGTTGTTCTTGCAAACAATAGAATGGCTAAAATTGGAGACTCTCCAACAGCAAAAGAATTAGGAATTCCTGTTTCTTTATCTACTGTTAGAGGCTTTGTAACTAAAAAAGGAGCTCCGGCTGCAAGAGTAAAAGAATTAGAAGCTGGAATGATGAAAGCTATGAGTCACAACTATTACAAAAATTTCTTAACAGAAATTGGTCTTGATGAGACTAGTGTAGTTGGCGCTGATGAATGGGGTAAGCAAATGGAAGAAATGCTTACTGAAATGACTGCACAACTTAAAGCTTTAGGTTACATTAAATAAATATTAAAGAAGTACATTTAATCTATGAATAATGTACGAAAACAAAAAAGGGCAAACAAAAGTTTGCCCTTTTTTTTTAAAGATGAATTCAGAGTTTCATTTATAATTATATTTATTTCAATAATTTTATTAATAAGCACCTTTTCATTTGATATCGTTCCTCCAATTTTAAACAGAGGTATTCAGCCTGCAACTTTTCCTAAAGCACTATTGGTTTTAATAATAAGCTTAACTTTAATTATCTATTATTTATCAATAAACAAACCTTGGGATGTTAAAAAAAAATTACCAAAAAATTTTTTTTTAACATTATTTGGTTTTTTAATTTTTATTATTGTATCAAAAACATTAGATTTTTTTTTAGCAATATCAGTATTATCAATTTTTATTTCATATAATTGGGGAGAAAGACGAATACTTTACTTAATACTAGTAAGTATAATATTTCCTATTTTAGTATTTATTTTTTTTGAGACAATTTTGGGTTTAAGATTTCCTCCTGGCATAATTACCAATCTTTATTATTATTAAAATGGACAATCTTTATTTAATGTTGATACCTTTGTTTAGCTCAAAGTTGCTAATAGTTCTAATTTTAGGCACTTTGTTTGGTTTAGTTTTAGGAGTTCTTCCAGGTTTAGGACCTACAACAGGTGGTGCATTAATTTTACCATTTACAATGACGTTAGATCCACTTTCTGCAATTGTCTTGCTAACTTCAATTTATTGCGCTGGAACTTATGGAGGTGCTATTACAGCAGTACTAATAAATACACCAGGAACCCCAGCCGCTGCCGCCACATGTTTAGATGGATACCCATTAGCTCAAAAAGGTGAAGCAGGAAGAGCCTTAGGAATGGCAACTGTATCAAGTACAGTAGGAGGAATTTTTAGCGTTATAATCCTAGTATTTTTTGCACCAGTATTAGCAAAACTTGCTTACGAATTTGGTCAACCCGAATATTTTGCGCTAGCAATATTTGGTTTAACTATGCTTTCATCTATTGGAGAAGGGAGTCCTATTAAAAATTTGATTGCTGGTGCATTTGGAATTTTAATTTCAACTATTGGAAAAGATTTTATGACTTCAATAGATAGATTTACTTATGGTATTAATGAACTTTCTGTTGGTATTGGATTTATTCCAGTTGTTGTTGGTTTATTTGCAATTAGTGAAATGCTAACTCAATCAACACTTCTTGATCAAGTATTTAAGAGAGTCGCTTTAAAAGCTATAAAGCTTCCAACAAAAGATGATTATAAAAAAACGTGGAAAACTATCCTAAGATCTAGTGGAATTGGATCATTCATTGGGGTTTTACCAGCTGAAGGTGGAACAGTTGCGTCTTTAATTGGGTATTCAGAAGCTAAAAGATTTTCAAAAAACCCAGAAGAATTTGGTAAAGGATCTATAGAAGGAATTGCAGGAGCAGAAGCAGCAAACAATGCAGCCACAGGTGGAGCAATGGTCCCAACCTTAGCGCTTGGTATACCAGGTAGTGCTACGACAGCTGTTATATTAACAGGATTAATTATTCATGGGGTTAGACCGGGCCCCGATCTATTTAGAGAACAGCCAGAATTTTTATATGGAATTTTTGGTGCAATGTTGATTGCAAACATACTTTTTTTTATATTTGGATTTTTTGGTGCAAAAATTTTTGCAAGAATTACTCTAGTTCCAAATAAGATTTTATGGCCTATGATATTTACTGTTTCTGTATGCGGAACATATTCTTTAAGCCAATCAATAATTGATGTTTGGATAATGCTTTTATTTGGAGTTATAGGATTTTTTATGAGAAGGTTTGGTTTCTCAGTAGTTCCAGTTATAATTGGATTAATTTTAGGAGAATTAGTTGAAGGAACATTAAGACAATCGCTAGTTATTTTTGATGGAAATTGGCTAATGTTTTTAACAAGACCTATAGCTTTAACTTTCTTTATTTTATCTTTAATTGCTTTAACTTTTCCATTATTAAAAAGAAAAAAAAAATAAAATGATTAAATTTGATTTATCAAAAAAAGTTGCAGTTATTACAGGAGGAGCCCAAGGTTTTGGCTTAGCTATAACTGAAAGATTTATACGATCAGGTGCTGATGTTATAATATGGGATATAGACGAAGAAGCTGTAAAAAAAGCTATTGAAAAAGTTAATTCATCAAATCTAAGTTATCAAATTGTTGATGTAAGCAACTTCGAAAATATTAATGAGAACCTAAAACTCATCGACAGCAAACAAGGAAAAATAGATATATTCATAAATAATGCTGGTATTGCAGGTATGAATACTACTGTTGCAGAATATCCAATTGAAGAATGGAATAAAATAATTAATTTAAATTTAAATTCAGTTTTTTATTGTTGTAAGGCAGTAGTTCCATTCATGATAAAAAATAATTACGGAAGGATAGTGAATATAGCCTCAATAGCTGGAAAAGAAGGTAATCCAAACGCAAGTGCTTATAGCACTTCAAAAGCAGGAGTAATTGGTTTAACTAAATCTTTAGGCAAAGAACTTGCGCAAAAAAATATTGCAGTTAATTGTGTAACACCAGCAGCAGCAAAAACTAGAATTTTTGATCAAATGACAGAAGAACATATAAATTATATGTTATCAAAAATTCCAAGAAATAAATTTGCAAAAGTAGAAGAGCTTGCTTCCCTTGTTACATGGCTTGCAAGTGAAGAAAATTCATTTTCTACTGCAGCAGTATTTGATTTAAGTGGTGGTAGAGCGACCTATTAGTTATGCAAATTGGTATTGATGTTGGGGCTACGAAAATTGAAAGTGTAGTATTAGAAGATAATGGAAATGAAATACATCGATCGAGAACAAAATGTCCAACAGATTATCTTACAATCATAAGAACAATCAAAGAAATAAATGAAAAATTAGAAAGAGAATTTAAAGCAAAATTACCAATCGGTGTTTGTCATCCAGGAATACACTCTCCACAAAATGGTTTAGTGAAGAATGCCCCAAATTGTTTTTGGTTAGAAAAAAAACCTTTTCAAAGTGATTTAAAAAAAGCATTGGAAAAAGAAGTTTTTTGTGAAAATGATGCAAACTGTTTTGCACTTTCTGAAGCAATAGATGGATCGGGAAAACATTATAAAATAGTTTATGGCATCATACTTGGATCTGGTGCCGGAGGAGGTCTTGTAATTGATAAACAGATAGTGACTGGACGTAATGGTGTAGCAGGAGAATGGGGACATAATCAAATATCACATTTAATTGCAAAAAGAGAAAACTTTGATTCTACAAATTTGAGAGAAGGAGAAGTTGAAAGTTTTATTTCTGGATTAGCTTTAGCCAAAAGGTTTAATAAAAAAAATAATAAAAATTTAAAAGCAAATGAAATTTTTGAATTAAATCGAAAGCATGAATTAGATGCAGAAAGATTTATTGATAATTTTAAGTTAAATCTATCAATGTCTCTTGCTACAATAATAAATATTTTAGATCCCGATGCTTTTGTATTTGGAGGAGGTGTATCAAACGAAATAGATTTTTTAAGTGAAATAGAAACATTAGTAAAAAAATATGTAATAGGAAAAGAGTATGAAGGTGTTTTTTTAAAACCAAAATATGGTGACGCAAGTGGCGTCAGAGGTGCTGCAAGATTAGGTAGAAAATCAGTTTACTAATTATTTCAACTATTAATTTAAAAAAAATTATAAAAAAATACAGTTAAAAAATATAAAAATTTTAAAATTAAAATTATAAAAATCAATTTCAAGTTGTATAATTTTTTTATTGTAGATTTCATATAAATCAATCTATAATTGTTTATTTAAAGTTAACTTAAACGTAATAAATAATTAAAAGGGAAATATATGAAAAAAATATTAATCGCTTTATTAGCTTTTGCTTTTACTTCTACTTCTTCTTTTGCTGGACCAAAAATAGAGGTTTTGCATTGGTGGACTTCAGGTGGTGAAGCTGCTGCTCTTAAAGTATTAAAAGATGATTTTGCTGCCAATGGTGGTGAATGGATGGACATGCCTGTAACAGGCGGAGGTGGTGATGCTGCAAATGTTGCTCTAAAAGCAAGAATAGTAGCAGGTGACCCTCCTTCTGCATCTCAAATTAAAGGCCCTACAATTCAAGAATACGATCAAGAAGGTGTAGTTGCCCCATATAATATTGATGCAATTGCTCAATCAGAAGGATGGGATAATCTTTTAGATCCAATGATAGCCAATGTTCATAAATGTCAAAATAATAGTGGTCCTTATTGTGCTGCTCCAGTAAACATTCATAGAATTGATTGGATGTGGGCTAACAAAGCTGTATTTGATAATAATGGAATTTCTGTTCCAACAACTTGGGATGAGTTAAATGCTGCAGCTGAAAAACTTAAAGCAGCAGGAATAATTCCATTTGCTCACGGCGGACAAGCTTGGCAAGATGCTACAGTTTTTGAAGCAGTAGCTATGGGCATAGGTGGAAATAATTATTATAAAAATTGTTATGTAAAACTAGATGAGAACTGCTTAAGAAGCGATACTACTGTTAAAGTTTTTGATCAAATGAGAAAACTACAAAGCTATACTGATGAAGGTAGTCCTGGAAGAGACTGGAATGTTGCAACTGGAATGGTAATCGAAGGTAAAGCTGGTTTTCAAATTATGGGAGATTGGGCCAAAGGAGAATTTACAGCTGCTGGTAAACAACCAGGTGTAGATTATTATTGTGCCGCAACCCCATCAAATAACGGATATTTATATAATGTTGACAGTTTTATTTTTTATAAAACTAGCGACCCAGATAAACAAGCTGGCCAAAAATTATTAGCTAAACTTATGATGGGTAAAAACTTTCAAAAAGTTTTTAATTTATATAAAGGATCAATTCCTGCACGTTTAGATGTACCAATGGATGAATTTGATTCATGTGCAAAAACATCCAATGCAGATATTAAAACAGCTGGAGCAAAAGGAGGTTTAGTACCTAGCTTTGCTCATGGTATGGCTCAAGGCAATACAATGAAAGCTGCTCTTCAAGATGTAATTACAGAGCACTTTAATTCTAATATGTCCTCAGTTGATGCTGCTAATGCTTTAGCAGACTCTGTTTTATCTAATATGTAAAAAAAATAAAAAAATAAAAGGCCACTTTTTTAAAGTGGCCTTTTTTTTATTAGAATTCAAAAATGTTAAAGTTTTTAGAAAAAAATTTACCTAAAGTAGTTTTAGCACCAGCTGTTGGTTTAATAAGTTGGTTTGTTTATGGGTTTGTTCTTTGGACTTGCTATATATCATTTACAAATTCTAAAATTCTTCCAAAATATGAACTTTGGGGTTTTGGACAATACTCTAAACTATGGGCTTCACGAAAATGGCTTATTGCTGTTGATAATTTATTTGTTTTTACAGCACTTTTTTTAATTATTTGTATTGTTATAGGAATCATACTTGCAATATTCCTTGATCAGAAAATTAGAGCAGAAGGTGTTCTTAGAACAATTTACCTTTACCCAATGGCACTTTCTTTTATTGTTACAGGAACTGCATGGAAATGGATTTTAAATCCAAGTCTAGGTATTCAAAAAATGTTTATTGATTGGGGGTTTGAAAATTTTACATTTGATTGGCTAGTTAATAGAGAAATGGCCATTTATACCATTGTTATAGCCGGGGTATGGCAATCAGCGGGATTTGTTATGGCTTTATTTTTGGCGGGTCTTAGGTCTGTTGAAGATGAAATTGTAAAAGCTGCGAAAATTGATGGTGCAGGCTTATTTACAGTGTATTGGAAAATACTTATACCAATGATGAGACCTGTTTTTTTTACAAGTTTTGTCATTTTAGTTCATATCTCAATTAAAAGTTATGACTTAATTGTTGCTCTTACTCAAGGAGGTCCAGGAATATCTACAACTATGCCAGCTTTATATATGACTCAAACTGCATTTCACAAAAGTCAAGTTGGATTATCTGCAGCAAGTGCGATGATGATGTTTATGGCAGTTGCAGCGGTAATTATACCATATCTTTATTCTGAGTTGAGGAGAGAAAATGCAAGATAATATAAGCAGATCTTCTTACAAGCAGCTTGAACAAAAATCAAAATATACAAATTTATTTTTAAGATGGTTCTTGTATTTTGTTTTAATACTTTTTGCTTCTTATTTTATATTTCCTTTATATGTGATGGTTGTAACTTCTCTCAAAACAATGGAAGAGATTAGACAGGGAACCCTTCTAACATGGCCAAGTACTTTAAATTTTGAATCTTGGGCTATAGCTTGGGGAGGAAGAGGTTATGGCGCGGGAGATACTTTTTTGCGACCTTACTTTTGGAATTCAATAAAAATGGTTGTACCTGCAGTTTTTTTTTCTACTTTTATTGGAGCAATGACTGGTTATGTTTTAACCAAGTGGAGATTTAAAGGAGACCAGTGGGTTTTTTTATTTCTATTGTTTGGTTGTTTTATACCTTTCCAAGCAATTTTACTTCCAATGGCAAGAACTTTAGGAGTACTAGGTATATCAAATTCAATATTAGGATTAGTGGTAGTGCATACAGTTTATGGTATACCTTTTACAACACTATTTTTTAGAAACTATTATGTTTCTGTTCCTACCGAACTAGTTAAAGCAGCCAGAATAGATGGTGCTGGATTTTTTAAAATATTTTTTAAAATATTGCTTCCAATATCAGCACCAATAATTGTTGTAACCGTGATTTGGCAATTTACTCAAATATGGAATGACTTTTTGTTTGGATCAACATTTTCTTTTGGGGAAGCTGCACCGATTCAAGTCGCTTTAAACAATATGGTTTTATCTAGTACAAGTGTTAAAGAATATAATGTAGATATGGCATCAGCAATTATCGCCGGGATTCCAACCCTTATAGTTTATGTATTAGCAGGAAAATATTTTATAAGAGGTTTAACTTCAGGAGCGGTGAAAGGATAAAAATGAAAACATTAAAAATTGAAGATTTGTCAAAAAATTTTGGAACTACTGAAGTTTTAAAAAAAATAAATTTAGATATTGATGAAGGAAATTTTCTAGTTCTTCTGGGGCCCTCAGGGTGTGGTAAATCTACACTTTTAAATATAATTGCAGGCTTAGAAACTATTAATGAGGGAAACGTATATATTGACGATTACAATGTAAGCAAAGTCGAGCCAAAAGACAGAAATATCGCTATGGTTTTTCAATCTTATGCTCTTTATCCTTCCATGAATGTTAAAGAAAATATGATTTTTGGCCTTAAGCAAGCAAAAACATCAAAAGAAAAAATTGAAGAACAACTAAAAAAAGTTTCATCTTTTTTAAAGGTAGATGAGCTTTTAAATAGAAAACCTTCACAATTATCAGGCGGTCAAAGACAACGTGTAGCTATAGGAAGAGCTTTAGTAAGAGAACCCAGAATATTTTTATTTGACGAACCTCTTTCAAACTTAGATGCAAAATTAAGAGTAGAAATGAGACGTGAAATTAAAAAATTACACCAAACTTTAAAAACAACAGTTGTTTATGTTACACACGATCAAACAGAAGCAATGAGCTTAGGAACAAGAATAGCAATAATGAATCATGGAGTTATTCAGCAAAATGACACTCCTGAAATTATTTACAACAAACCAAGCAATACTTTTGTGGCAGATTTTATTGGTTCTCCATCAATGAATTTAATCAAAGGTTATATTAAAAAAGAGGCAGAACAGTTGTATTTCGTAGGAGATGATTCAGGTAACAGTATTAAAATTCCAATTAATAATTATAGTTTTGATAAAAAATTAGAATTAAATAGTAAAGAAGTATATTTAGGAATTAGACCAGAACATATTTATTATAAAAAAAATAATGAAAGTGATTTTGAAATCAATTTAAAAGCTGATTTAAGCGAGTATATTGGGCACGAGCAAATTATAACTTTTAATTATTCAAATCAAGAAGTTCTAGCAAAATTTCCATCAACAACAAAAATAGAAATAAATAAAGAAATGAATTTGTATTTTGATCTAACTCAAATTTCTTTGTTTGATAAAAATTCACAGGAAAGGATATAAATGAAAGCAAAATATTTTGATCTTGAAAATAAAAGAGTATTCATCACAGGTGGTGGTTCAGGTATAGGAGCTTCAATAGTTGAACATTTTTGTGAACAAAATGCTGAAGTTTATTTTATTGATATAAATGAAAATGAATCAAATAAGTTAGTCTCAGAATGTAAAAATAAAAAATTATCTGTTCCTAATTTTATTAAGTGTAACTTGTTAAACATTAAAGAACTTCAATCAACAATATCAAAAATAATTTCAGAAAAAGGACCTATCGAAATATTAATAAATAATGCTGCTAATGATGAAAGACATAAAATAGAAGATGTTTCAGAAGAATTTTGGAATAATAGAATGAATGTAAATCTTAGACATTATTTTTTTACTGTTCAGTCTGTTAGAGAGGCAATGATCAAAAATAATGGAGGAGTTATTGTTAACATTGGATCCGCATCCTGGATGGTTGGCCAAGGTGGAATGGCGGCGTATACCGCTGCGAAATCGGGTGTAGTTGGATTAACAAGATCTTTCGCAAGAGATTTAGGAGAGTTTAATATAAGGGTAAACTCCGTTGTACCTGGTTGGACTATAACTGAAAGACAACTCGAAAAATGGCTCACACCAGAAGCCGAGTCAGACATGATGAAAAAACAATGTATTAAAAAGAGATTAATGCCATCCGATATAGCAAAAGCAGTTTTATTTTTCTCATCTAATCAATCATCTGGATGCACTAACCAATCTTATGTAGTTGATAATGGTTGGTTATAATAATTTTTTATTATTATGAAAAAAAAAAATTTGAGAAGTAAAGAGTGGTTTGATAATCCAAAAGATCCAGGGCTAACAGCTTTATACTTGGAAAGATATCTCAACTATGGTTTAAAAAAAAAAGATCTACAATCAGGTAAACCTATAATTGGAATAGCGCAATCTGGCAGCGATCTTTCTCCATGTAACAGACATTTTTTATATTTAAGTAAAATTATAAAAGATGGAATAAGAGAAGCAGGTGGAGTTCCAATGGAATTTCCGACACATCCAATTCAAGAAACAGGTAAAAGACCCACTGCAGCCTTGGACAGAAATTTGTCATATTTGTCTCTAGTCGAAGTTCTTTATGGATATCCAATTGATGGAGTAATATTAACAACAGGATGTGATAAGACAACACCTGCAGCCTTAATGGCTGCAGCAACAGTAAATATTCCTTCAATTGTATTATCAGGAGGTCCAATGTTAGATGGATCTTATAAAGGAAAAAAAGCTGGATCAGGTACAATTATATGGGAAGCAAGAAAATTACATGCAAAAGGTGAAATTGATTATGATGAATTTATGGATATGGCAGCAGCGTCTGCTCCAAGTGTAGGACACTGTAATACTATGGGAACCGCATCCTCAATGAATTCAATTGCAGAAGCGCTTGGAATGTCATTAACTGGTGGCGCAATTATTCCAGCTCCTTATAAAGAAAGAGAGAAAATTTCATTTGAAACAGGAAAAAGAATAGTTGATATGGTTCACGAAGATCTTATCCCATCAAAAATTATGACAAAGAAAGCATTTGAGAATGCAATTTATGTTGCTAGTGCAATAGGAGCATCAAGTAATTGCCCACCACATCTTACTGCAATAGCAAAACATATGGGTATTGATTTTGGAATAGAAAATTGGGAAAAACTTGGTCATGATATTCCATTACTTGTTAATTGCCAGCCAGCAGGAGAACATTTAATGGAGGGATTTTTTAAAGCAGGAGGAATTCCTGTAATAATGCAAGAACTACTTAAAAATAATAAATTGAATAAAAATGTTATGACAGTAACAGGTAAAACTATTGAAGAAAATCTTAAAATAAAAATAAATAATGATGAAAATGTAATAAAATCTTTTAAAAATCCTCTAGTAGTCAATGCTGGTTTTATTGTAATGAAAAGTAATTTTTTTAGTTCGGCTGTAATGAAAACTTCTGTAATTAGCTCTGAATTTAGAGAAAGATATTTATCCAACTCAGAAAACCCAAATGTATTTGAAGCAAATGCTGTTGTTTTTGAAGGACCAGAAGATTATCACTCAAGAATCAATGATGAGAGCTTAGAAATCAATGAAAATTCTATTCTAATGATTAGAGGGTGTGGTCCCGTAGGCTTTCCTGGATCTGGTGAAGTTGTAAATATGCAGCCACCTGACCGATTATTAAAAAAAGGCATCAATACATTGCCAACTTTAGGAGATGGAAGACAAAGCGGTACTTCAGAGAGCCCATCAATTTTAAATGTTTCGCCAGAATCTGCAATTGGCGGGGCTTTATTAATAGTGCGTACAGGAGACAAAATTAAAATAGATTTAAATAATAGTAGAATTGATCTTTTAATTTCAGATGAAGAAATAGAAAAAAGAAAAAAAAATGCTAAAATTCCTAAATTAATAAACCAAACTCCTTGGCAAGAAATATCAAGGAAGATGGTAGGTCAATTAGAGACAGGAGCATGTTTAGAGACAGAAACTATATATTTAGATATAACAAGAACAAAAGGAATGCCGAGGCATTCACATTAAAAGATAGTAAATGAAAAAAAGATTAGAAAAAAAAAAAGTATTAATAACTGCTGCCGGACAGGGCATAGGTAAAGCAACCGCAATAGCTTTTCACAACGAAGGAGCTACAGTTTATGCTACAGATATAAATGAACAAACTTTAAAAGTACTAAAAAAAGAATATCCAGAAATAAATATTCAGAAGTTGGACTCCACAAAAAAAGCTGATGTTAGAAAATATTGTTCGCAGTTAAACAATATTGATGTATTATTTAATGCCGTAGGATTTGTACATCATGGAACTATCCTTGATTGTAATGAGAAGGACTGGGATTTTTCATTCGATGTAAATATTAAATCAATGTATTTTATAACTAGAGAAATTTTACCAAAAATGATTAAACAAAATAAAGGAAGCATAATTAATGTATCCTCTATTGCTTCAAGCTTAAAAGGTTTGCCAAATAGATTTGTTTATGGAACAACAAAAGCTGCAATAATAGGTTTTACTAAATCTATAGCATCAGATTATTTAAAAAATAATATAAGATGTAATGCAATTGCTCCTGGAACAGTGCATACACCATCTTGGGAAGAAAGGGTTCAAGCGGCAGCAAATCCAGAACAAGCCAAGAAAGATTTTATAGCAAGACAACCAATGGGAAGGTTAGGAACCGCAGAAGAGATTGCTACTTTAGCAATATATCTTGCGAGCGATGAGTCAAATTTTGTAACAGGAATAACACATTCTATTGATGGTGGAATGTCAATTTAACTAAAGGAGAAAAAATGAAACTATTAAGAGTAGGAAAAAAAGGAAAAGAAAAACCTGCGGCTTTAGATAAACAAGGAAAAATAAGAGATATTAGCTCTTATATACGTGATCTAGAACCTGAAACATTAAATTTTCAAAAAATTGATAAACTAAAAGAAATTAATCTAGAAACATTACCTGAAATTTCAAGTTCAGAAAGAATAGGAGCATGCGTAAGCAATCCAAAAAAGTTCATTGCTATCGGTTTAAACTATTCAGATCATGCAAAAGAAGCAGGGGCTGAACCTCCATCGGAACCAATTGTATTTATGAAAGCCACAAGTTCAATTAGTGGACCTAATGACGCTATAGAAATTTCAAAAAACTCTAAAAAATTAGACTGGGAAGTAGAACTCGGAATTGTAATTGGAAAAGATGCTAAGCATATTTCAAAAAGTCAATCTCAAGATCACATTTTAGGGTATTGTTTAGTAAACGATGTAAGTGAAAGAGAGTGGCAGATCGAAAAAATGGGTCAATGGGTAAAAGGAAAATCTCATGATACGTTTGGCCCTGTTGGTCCATACCTAATTACAAAAGACGAAATTGACGATGTTAACAATCTTAATATGAGCCTAGATGTTAATGGAAAAAGAATGCAGACAGGCAATACAAACACAATGATTTTTAACGTTGATATAATTGTTTCATATTTAAGTAATTTTATGACATTAGAAGTTGGAGATATAATAACAACTGGCACTCCTCCAGGTGTTGGAATGGGAATGAAACCTCAGCAATTTTTAAAAGCAGGAGATGAGATAGAATTAAAAATAGATCAATTGGGAAAACAGAAATCAAAAGTAGTTCCATTATAATTTATCGTGAAAATAATTTCTTCAGCACCAAAAGTTATATGGAATACAAAATGTACACTCGGTGAAGGAACTTTATGGGTAAAAGAACATAATTCAATTTATTTTACAGATATTAAAAAAAAAAAAATTTTTATATTAAATATAAGAAATAATAATAAAAAAATTATCAAAGTAGATAAAGAAATTGGTTTTCTAGCACATATAAAAAAAAATTATTTTATATTAGGACTTAAAGGAGAATTAAGAATTGTAGATTTAAAAAAAAATAAAAAAATTAAATCATTGAAAATAGAGAATGAAATTAAATCAAATAGAATTAACGATGGCAAAACTGATCCAAGTAGTAAACTTTGGTTTGGTACTATGGACAATTTTGAAAGAAATATTAAGAAGGGATCTTTGTATTGTTTGGATAAAAATTTTTATTTGAAAAAAGTTGATACGAATTATTGCATTACAAATGGTCCAGCATTTTTAACCGATAAAACATTTTATCATACGGATAGCAGATTAAAAAATATATATAAAATTTTAATAGATAAAAATCTCAATATATTAAAGAAAAAGATTTTTAAGAAATTTAATAAAAAATCTGGCTCTCCAGATGGAATGACATTAGATCAAAATAAAAATTTATGGGTTTGCCATTATGGAGGTGCTCGAATTACAGTTTTTAATACAAAGGGTAAAAAAATTCATGTAATTAATTTTCCAGCAAAAAATATTACAAATTGTACATTTGGAGGAAAAAATAATTCTGAAATTTTTGTCACATCTGCACTTAAATCAATGAATAAAAAAGACATCGAAAAATATAAGCATTCCGGAGCTTTATTTAAAATTAAAACTAATGTTAGGGGAATATTGCAAAAAAAGTATAATATAAAATTATGTTAAAACGTGATTTATATTATGAAAGAATTCCAACAAAGTCGCTAAGAGATGATGTAAGATATTTAGGAAACATTTTAGGAAATGTAATTAAACAACAAGAAGGAATAAATCTTTTTAGATTAGTTGAAGATATTAGAAGATTATCAAAAGCTAATACGACAAATACTGGTAAAAAAAAATCATATAAAAAACTTTCAAATAAAATTAAAGACTTAAGTCCAATTAACTTATTTAAGCTAACAAGAGCATTCACTCATTTCATGAATTTTATAAATATAGCTGAGTCTATTGATGGAGCTCGTAAACTCGATGAATATGAAAATAAAAAAAACATTGATTCTAACAAAAATATTTTTATTGAAGAAATATTCGAAGGTTTTTTTAAAAATCGAAAAATATCAACTAATAAAATCTATGATATTGCAAAAAATTTAAACATAGGTATCGTTTTAACCGCACACCCTACAGAAGTAAAAAGAAGAACATTGATACTTAAATATCATAAGATAGCCGAGATATTAGAACAAAGAGATTTATTAAAAAAATACCCTTCCAAAATAAAAATATTAGATAAGAAACTGTATGATGAATTAACAATAATTTGGAATACTGATGAGTTAAAAAGATCTAGGCCTACACCATCTGACGAAGCTAGATGGGGGCTAGCAATTATAGAAGATAGTCTGTGGGAAACTATTCCTAAAGTTTATAGAAGGTTAAATGATATTTTTGTAAAAAATATAGGCAAAGGATTACCAAAAAATTTTAACCCGATTGAGTTTGGATCTTGGATGGGAGGAGATAGAGATGGCAATCCAAATGTTACATCTAAAGTTACTAAAGAAGTAATTTTATTATCAAGATGGGAGGCAGCAAAGTTATATGAAAAGGCTTTAACAAAATTAATTAGATCATTGTCTATGTATAAATGTTCAAGAAAAGTTTTATCCAAAACTGGAAAAACTTTTGAACCTTACAGAGTATTTTTAAGACCCTTGAGAAACAAAATGCGCCTTACTCATAAATTAATAGAACAACATTTAGTTGAAAAAGTTCCATTAGATCAAAAAAAACTTTTATCTAATAGAGAAGAAATTTTAAAACCTTTAAGAATAGTTAGAGAATCTCTTGAAGAAAATAACAGCGAAAATATTGCTAGTGGAGATTTATTGGATTTAATGAGAAGAGTAAAATGTTTTGGAATTAATTTAGCTCGACTAGATATTAGACAAGAATCGTCAAGGCATTCACAATTAATTTCTGAATTTTTAAACAAAAAATATAAAATTAATTACAACAATTGGGATGAAGATAAAAAAATTAAATTTTTGTCTTTAAAAATTAAATCCAAAAAAAAAATGATAAATAATTTTTTATTTAAAAATAAAGAAAACAAAGAAGTTTGGTCAACTTTTAAAACCCTCTCATCTGAGCCAAAAGAATGTTTGGGAGCCTACGTTATTTCTATGACATCATCAGCTTCAGACATTTTATCAGTGAATTATCTTCAAAAAGAAGCTGGTATTAAAGAAACGCTAAGAGTTGTTCCGCTATTCGAAACCCTAGATGATTTAATAAATGCTAAACATATAATGCAAAAACTATTTTCATTAAACTGGTATCGAAAATTAATCAAAAACAAACAAGAAATAATGATTGGTTATTCAGATTCAAGTAAAGACGCTGGCAAAATGTCTGCGAGTTGGCATCAATATAAATTACAAGAAGAAATTATAAATTTAGCAAAAAAATATAAAATTGATGTTACTTTTTTTCATGGCAGAGGCGGCTCTGCTGGAAGGGGAGGAGGTCCTATACAAGCAACATTACGATCTCAACCACCAAATTCAGTTAATGGCAAAATTAGAATTACTGATCAAGGCGAGGTGATACAACAAAAATATGGATATGAACCTTTAGCTAAATATAATCTATGCAGCTATATAGGAGCAGTTATGCAAGCTACACTATCTCCACCACCGAAACCAAAGAAAGAATGGAGAAATTTAATTGAACAGATGTCAGAGATTTCAACTAAATCTTATAGAAAAAATATAAATGAAAGTTCAGATTTCATTAGATATTTTAAAACCGTTACTCCTCATGTTTCTTTAGGAAAACTATCGATAGGTTCTAGGCCGTCAAAAAGAAAAAATGTAGATAACATTAAAAGTTTAAGAGCAATTCCATGGGTATTTGCTTGGACGCAAATTAGATTAATGCTGCCAGCATGGCTTGGAAGTACAGAAGCTTTAAAACATTCATCAAATGGTAAATTTAAAAAAATTTTAGTTGAAATGGAAAAGGATTGGCCATTCTTTAACTCAATAATGGATATATTAGATATGGTTATATCAAAGGCAGATCCTGAAATTTCAAAAATTTATGAAGAAAATTTGGCAGATAATAAATTAAAGAGTGTTGGGAAAAATTTAAGATACCAATTTCATAATATTAAAAAATTAAATAGACAAATTACACCAAAAGAAATCATTAAGGCTAGAAAAGAATTTAGGACATCTGTTATTGTTAGAAATATATATTCAGAAGTATTAAACATCATTCAAGCTGCAACAATGAAAAAACTTTCTAAAAAGAAATACAAATCAAAAGAAAAAAAATATCTTAATGATGCATTAATGACTTCTATTGCAGGAATTTCAGCCGCAATGAAAAATACAGGTTAGATGCTAGAATTATTTATTGCTTTTGGTGCTGGATTGATAAGTTTTTTATCTCCATGTGTTTTACCTCTAATTCCAGGTTATATATCTTACATCTCGGGCAGTTCATTGAACGAACTTTTAGAAAAAAAAACTGTTAATGTTTTTCCCATAATTTTGTTTGCAATTGGATTTTCAATTGTATTCATTTTATTTGGTGCTACAGCATCATTTTTGGGATCCATCATTTTAGAAAACTCATATGAGTTAAGAATAGCATCTGGAACTATTATTATTATTTTTTCGCTTCATATTCTTGGAATAATTAATTTGAATTTTTTAAATTATGAAAAAAGAATTTATACAGAAAAAAAATCAGGAATTTTTAGTTCATTACTAGTTGGTATGGCATTTGGTTTTGGTTGGACGCCATGCATAGGACCAATTCTTGGTTCTATTCTAGCTCTTGCTTCAACAGAACAAAGCTTGAATAGAGGAATTCTTTTATTAGTTTTTTATTCTTTAGGTTTAGCAATTCCTTTTATTTTATCTGGATATTTAATTCAAAAATTTTTAGTTTTTTCAAAAAATATAAAATCAAAAATGAATGTTATAATGAAAACAGGCGGTGGACTGCTTCTAATGACCGGTATACTTATGATTACAAATCAATTACAAGCTTTAGGATTTTATTTATTAAAGTACATTCCAGTATTACAAAAATTAGGATAATTAATGAAAATTTACCAAATTGATTGTAGCGCAAGAAAAAAAGGTTCCACTTCAAGATCATTAGCAAAAAAATTATTAAATAAAATTAAGAAACCAGAAGATGAATTAATATATAGGGATTTGGATAAAGAAATGTTGTTTATATCAGGTTTAACGGAGTCTGGTATGAAGATCCCAGAAGAAAAACAAACTGATCAACATAAAAAAATGTTTGAACTTTCTGATAAGCTAGTAATGGAATTAAAAGAAAGCGATGTGATAATTATTTCTGTTCCAATTTATAATTTTGGTCCTCCAGCCACATTAAAGGCCTGGGCCGATTTAGCAGCAAGGGTTAAAATGACTTTCAAATATAATGAAGATGGAAGAAGAATAGGCTTGCTAGAAGACAAGCAAGTTTATTTAGTAATAACATCAGGAGGAACAAAAATACAAGGAGGAGAAGACTTTTTAACCCCTTGGTTAATTCATATGCTTAATTTTTTTGGAATTAAAAAAATTAAAATAATAGCTGCAGATCAAATGGCAATAGACTATGAGAAATCAATTAAAGAAGCTGAGGCAAAGATAGATAGTTTAGTCTAAATATGAAATTTTCTTTTTAAATGTCTTAGTTTTCCTTCGGTACTATCAAAATCAATATAGCAACCTTGTAAAAATCTATTACCTTCATTTGGATCAAATTTTGTTCTTCCATGCAAAACTCTATAATTATCCATCATCATAAGATCTTTTGGAGCCAACTTAAATTCTATTCTATTATTTTTATCGTTATATAAATCAGATAATTTTTTTCTAGCTTTATAATATAATTCTAACCTTTTTTTTTCTAATAATGGAACATAGTCTAATCTTGGACTAAATCTTACTTGTTTAAATTCTTTATCATCATCTAAATGAATTAATTCAGACCAATCTTCCAGCATCACACTTTTGTCAGTAAACTTAAATTTAACTTTTACTTCAGAGAGAACTTTATAAAATTCTGGATCACTTTTTTTAAGATTTTCAGTTACTGTATATCCATCTACAAGTGTTGAAAAACCTCCTTTAACTTCATTTTCAATACAATGTAATAGTTGAATGCAAGGCACAGGATTTCGATAAGGGTTATCAGTATGCGGTGTTAAATGCAAAGTTGTATAAGCAAGATCATTCGGATTTAACTTTGATCTTACATTAAAATATTCCCCAAAATTTGTTCTTCTAACGCTACCAATTGAATTTGCAAAATTAACTATAAAATTATTTTCAGTCGGTACATTTTTTATTATCACAAAACCATATTCATAAAAAGAAACTAGCAGATCATACATTTCTTTAGATTCAAAAAAATTTTCATTAAAATTAAAATTTTTAATATTTTCTAAAGTTGAGTCCCACTTAATTTTATTAATTGATTTTATAACAGTATCTTTTTTTGAAAATTCTGAAGCTATTCTATCTGTGGCAAGTTTTAAATTTACACCGTCATTAAAATTAATTTCAAGAAATCCATCATTGATTATTGCTTTCTCTATTGATACTTCACTATTCATTGAAGATGGATCAAATAATCTTTGTTGAGTTCCTTTATCTAAATATTCTTCTCCATCAACTCTTTCTCTCAACCAAAATGGGTGTATTTCTTCAATAGAAGAGCCATTATTAAGTAATACTTTATTGCTATCTACTTCTATTTTCATAAACAAATTAAGAATTATTCAAATTTTGTCTTTAATCAAGATAAATAACATTGTATTTCAAACCAGATGTCAGATGAAAAAAATATAAATAATAAAGAATTTCCTAGTTTTTTAAATAGTTTAGCTAGAGGCTTGACCAAGTATTACTACAGAAAGTTAAATAAAAAATTCAAAGTTAATAATAAGCTAAAAGGAAAAGGCTATGACCCAGTTACAACTGCCGATATCGCTTTTGAAAAATTTATCAGATTAAAAATTTACAAAAAGTTTCCAAATCACAAAATTATTGGTGAAGAATATGGTCCTAAAAAATCAAAAAGCGATTTTACTTGGGTGATAGATCCAATTGATGGAACACGCTCATTTGTGATCGGTAATCCAACTTGGAGTAATTTAATTTCTTTAAATTACAAAGGAAAACCAATATTTGGATTAGCTAATTTTCCGAAGTTAAATAAATATTACTATAATACTTCAATTGATAAGGCTTATGTAGTTGAAAATAATAAAAAGATAAAACTAAGTGTAAATAAAAAAGCTAGTTTAAAAACAATGAAAGTAGCCGGAGCATTTCACGGTTGGCTTTCACTTAATAAACAAAAAAAAATTCCACAAGTTTTAAAACTAATGCAATTTCCTTGCTTTGATGCATTAAGCTATGCGCATTTATGCGAAGGAAGAATAGATGCGGTTCTTCAATGTCAAAATAAAATTTGGGATATTCATCCTCTCATTCCAATTATAAAAGCCTCGGGTGGAATTGCTTCAACTTGGGATAATAAAGATGCAAAACATGCAGGCAGTGTTTTAATTTCATCGAATAAAATAATTCACAAAAAACTTTTAAGACTTTTAAAACCTGTGGCGTAAAAATGAAAATTTTAATTCTTCAACACATAAGTATTGAAGATCCAGGCTATATTAAAGACTTAATGATAAAAGATAAATTTGATTTAACAACAGTAGAGTTAGATGAAGGAGAAAAAATTCCTCAAGATTTATCAAGTTATGATGCAATGTTTTGTATGGGTGGTCCTATGGATACTTGGATGGAAAAAGATTATCCATGGTTAATTGAAGAAAAGAAAAAAATTAAAGAATTTGTTGTTGATCTAAAAAAACCCTATTTAGGTTTTTGTTTGGGCTGTCAATTATTAGGAGAAATAGTTGGTGGTTCAGTTGTTAAATCAAAAAAACCAGAAATCGGTATGTTAAATATTAATTTTTTAGATAGTAAAAAATCTGATTTATTGTTTAATCAGTTTCCAGACCAGATTAAATCTCTACAATGGCATTCATATGAAGTACAAGAACTAGATAAAAAAGAAGATATAACTTTGTTAGCATCATCATCTGAAACAAAGTATCAAATATTCAAGTATCAAAAACATGCTTATGGAATTCAATTTCATATTGAAATTAAAGATACAACAGTTGGAGAATGGGGATGCGTTCCAGAATATAAATCTGCTTTAGAAAAGCAGCTGGGACAGGGAGCTTTGGAGAAATTTGATGCAGATGCCAAAAATAACATGCCAAACATGAATGAATATTCTAAAATTCTTTACGAAAATTTCAAAAAATTACTTATATAAATTGCTTTAGTTTACCTCATTAATAGGCTAGATTTTCGAATTAAATAATCAGGAGGGGAATATGAAACCTAAAAATTTGCTAAGAATTTTATTGGCATTTTTATTTGTTTTTGCATCAACTCAAACTTTTGCAAAAACTATTAAATGGTCTATGCAAGGAGATAGCTTAACACTAGATCCTCATGCACAGAACGAAGGTCCAACTACACAAGTATCAAGACAAATCTATGAAGCTTTAGTTACTAGAGGATTAGATATGTCAATTGGACCTCAGCTTGCTACGAAATGGGCAACTGTTGACGAAAATACTTGGTATTTTTATTTAAGAGAAGATGTAAAGTTTTCTAATGGACAAAAGATGACATCAGCAGATGTTGTATTTAGTATATTAAGAGCAAAACAGCCTACATCAGATTTTAAAGAATATATAAGTACCATCTCAGGTGTAAAAGCAATTGATGATTTCACAGTTCAAATTAAAACAAGTAAACCAAATCCAATTCTTTTAAACCAGTTGTCAAATATATTTATAATGTCTAAAGAATGGTGTAACGAAAATTTTGCAATTGTTCCGCAAAATTGGGATGCATCACAAGAAACTTTTTCTGCCACGAATGCCATGGGAACTGGTCCTTTTAAAATTACTTTAAGAGAACCTAATACTAAGACTGTTTTCAAAAGAAACACTAAATGGTGGGGATCAATGAAAGACAGCAAAGTAACAGAAATACAATTACTGCCGATCAAAAATGCTGCAACTAGAGTAGCAGCCTTATTGTCTGGAGAAATAGATTTAGTTACAGATGCTCCTGTTCAGGATTTAGCTCGTATAACTGCTTCAGCTGGCCATAAAGTTGAAAGCACTCCGCAGATGCGTACAATATTTCTAGGCATGGACCAAGCTGCTGATAAACTTAGAACAGGTAACACAGGTGATAATCCATTTAAGAAAAAAGCGGTAAGACAAGCCCTTTATCAAGCAATTGACATAGAAGCTATTAAGAAAAAAGTTATGAGAGGCCTAAGTGAACCTGCTGGAATAATAACATTCCCAGGTGTTAATGGATACACAAAGGATCTTGATAAAAGACTTCCTTATGATGTAAGTGCTGCAAAAAAATTATTAGCAGATGCTGGTTATCCAAATGGTTTTGATGTTGAGTTAAGATGTCCAAATGACAGATATGTAAACGATGAAGCAATTTGTACAGCTGTAGTTGGAATGTTAGGAAAAATTGGAGTTAATGTAAGTTTATTTGCTCAAACTAAAAGTAAACACTTTAAGGAACTTAAAGACAACCAAGGTGATTTTTATATGTTAGGATGGGGAGTTCCTACTTTAGATAGTCATTACGTGTTCCATTATTTATATGAGTCAGGTGCAAGCTGGAATAAAGTTAATTTTAGCAATTCTGATGTTGACGCTGCTATAAGAGTAATGGAAGGTGAAGTTGATCTAGACAAAAGAAATGCTGCTATAGCAAATGCCTGGAAAATTGTAAAAGATGATATTTCATATCTTCCTTTACATCACCAGGTAATTTCTTGGGCATCTAAGAGTAATGTTGATGTTCCAATAAGACCGAATAACGAACCGTTATTCCGTTTTGCTAGCTTTAATTAAAGTAATTATTACAAGCCCTTTAATAAAATAAAGGGCTTGTAAAACAAGTTTTCTAAAATTGATTAAATATTTTTTTAAACGACTTTTTCAATCCGCAATAGTCATGTTGGTTGTCGCTTTCGTTTCTTTTTCTCTTTTTAATTTTGTAGGAGATCCAATCAATAATATGGTTGGTGAAGAAACATCAGATGAAGAAAGAGCAGAACTTAGAGAAACTTTAGGATTAACAGATCCTATATATATACAATTTTCTAGGTTTATAGTTAATGCTTCAAAAGGAGAATTTGGAATATCTTATCAGTTAAGAAGACCTGTTTCAGAATTAATATCTGAAAGACTACCAGCTACAATCGAGCTTGTTTTAGTTTCAGCCTTAATAGCATTAGTATTTGGAACTTTATTAGGCGTTTACACAGGAATAAATAGAAAAAGTTTTTTGAGTGATGCGATATTAGCTATTTCTTTACTTGGTGTCTCATTACCCACATTTGTAATTGGTATATTATTTATTTATCTATTTGCAGTAATTTTAGGAATATTACCTTCTTTTGGCAGAGGAGAAGTTGTAAATATAGGTTACTGGTCTACAGGATTTTTAACTATCACAGGACTGAAAGCAATAATTCTTCCATCCGTAACTTTAAGCCTTTTTCAAATGACTTACATTATTAGACTTGTTCGAGCAGAAATGATGGAGATATTGCAAACTGACTATATAAAATTTGCAAGAGCAAGAGGTATAAGTGAAAAAAGTATTCATTACAAACATGCATTAAAAAATGGATTGATACCTGTAATTACAATTGCAGGAATAAACATTGGTACTTTAATTGCATTTTCAATAATTACTGAAACTGTTTTTCAATGGCCTGGTATGGGATTTTTATTTATTCAGGCTGTTCAATTTGTAGATATACCAATTATGTCTGCATATTTAGTGTTTATTGCATTTGTTTTTGTAATGATAAATTTCATAGTAGATATTTTATATTATTTCATTGATCCAAGAATTAGAGTTAAGGCGGAGACAGTAAGTGGATAATAGAAATTTAACATTATTAAATAGAATAAAAGACAGTGATATTTACTTAAGTTTTATAAAATCACCTACAGCTATAATCTCTACTTTAATATTAATTATAATTTTCTTTTGTTCTTTTTTTGTTGAATTGGTAACACCTTATAATCCGTTTGATCCGTCATCATTATCTTTAATGGATGCATTTACCCCACCATCATGGACTGAAGAAGGTCTTGCTAAATTTATTTTAGGAACCGATGGCCAAGGTAGAGACATGTTAGCTACAATTCTTTATGGATCACGAATTTCTTTAATTGTAGGTTTTTCTGCAGTTTTATTTGCTTTAGTTTTAGGAGTAGGATTGGGATTAAGCGCAGGATATTTTGGTGGAAAATACGAAATGTTTGTTATGAGAATTACAGATGTACAGTTAACTGTGCCAAGTATTTTAATGGCTCTTTTAGTTGATGGAATTGCACGTGGAATTATTTCAAGAGAATTACACGATGAAATGGCAATTTATGTTTTAATTTTTGCAATTGGAATTTCCGAGTGGCCGCAGTTTGCAAGAGTATCAAGAGCAGCAACTTTGGTTGAAAAAAATAAAGACTATGTTTCTGCTTCAACAATTATTGGTGTTTCAAATATAATCATTATGTTTAAACATATTTTACCAAATATCATGAGACCAGTTTTAGTAATCGGAACAATAGGACTTGCGCTAGCAATAATAGCTGAAGCCACTCTAAGTTTTTTAGGCGTTGGTGTGCCACCCACAACACCTTCGTTAGGTACATTAATTAGACTAGGTAATGATTTTTTATTTTCCGGTGAATGGTGGATAACATTTTTTCCAGCAATATTTTTAGTTATATTAGCATTTTCAATTAACCTTTTAGGAGATTGGATGAGAGATACCCTTAATCCAAAACTTAACTAATGACATTTTTAAAAATAGATAATTTAAGCGTTAATTATGAAATGCGTAGAGAAACAGTTTATGCAGCAAAAAAAATAAATATAAACGTTGAAAAAGGGGAAATACTTGGCCTCGTAGGAGAATCTGGATCTGGAAAAAGTACAGTTGGTAACGCAATAATTAATCTTATAGATGAGCCTGGAAAAGTATCTGGAGGATCAATAATTTTAGATGGAACTGATATTTATGAAAATCCAGAAAATATTTTCAAACTAAGAGGAAAAAAAATAGGTCTTATTTTTCAAGACCCTCAAACGTCTTTAAATCCTATACTCACAATTGGTGAACAATTAATTGAAACAATTCAAACTCATTTAAAATTAAACGCAGAAGAATCTAAAAATAAAGCTATTAACTTATTAAAAGAAGTGGGAATAAAAGATGCTGAAACTAGATTTAATAACTACCCACATCAATTTTCTGGTGGAATGAGACAACGAGTTGTTATTTCTTTGGCTCTTTGTTGTGAACCAGAACTTCTTATAGCTGATGAGCCTACTACGGCACTAGATGTTTCAATACAATCTCAAATTTTAGATTTAATTAAAAGATTAACCAAAGAAAGAAATTTAGCAGTTATATTAATTACCCATGACATGGGTGTTATTTCTGAAACCACAAGCAGAGTGGCAGTTATGAAAAATGGAGATTTAGTTGAAATTGGAACAACTAAAGAAATACTAACTCAACCAAAAGAGATTTACACAAGAGCACTTATAAGTTCTGTTCCTCCAACGAACAAAAAAATAAATAGATTTAAAATTATTGAAAAAGAAAACAAAAATGAAGGTCAAACTAATATTAAAATTTTAAACAGATGGACAAAAAAAGAAATTATCGAACAGGATTTAGTTAAAGTTAAAAATTTAAGCAAAACATTTGATGATAATTTTTTTACTGAAAGTTCTAAAAACTCTGTCATGGCAGTTGATGATGTATCATTTGCTATTAAAGAAGGAGAGTCATTTGGTCTAGTAGGAGAGAGTGGTAGTGGCAAATCAACAATTGCAAAAATGATAGTAAATTTATATAGCCCTAGTGCTGGAGATATTGATTTTGATAATGTTTGTATAACAAAAATTAAAAATAATAAAGAAATGATGAAGTTTAGAAAACAAATTCAAATGATATTTCAAGATCCTTATTCATCTTTAAATGGAAGATTAAAAGTTAAAGATATAGTTTCAGAACCTATAAAACTTCATAACCCTTCAATTAGCTCTAAAGATTTAGATAATTATATTTATGATTTGTTAGAATCTGTTGAACTAACCCAAAAATCTGCTGAACGCTATCCACATGAATTTTCTGGAGGACAAAGACAAAGAATATCAATTGCAAGAGCTCTGGCAACTCAACCAAGATTATTAGTATGTGATGAACCAACTTCTGCTTTAGATGTAAGTATTCAGGCACAAATACTAAATTTGTTAAAAGATTTACAAGAGCAATTAAATCTGACAATCTTATTTATTAGTCATGATTTACCTGTAGTAAGACAAATGTGTGATCGAATAGCAGTATTAAAAAATGGAAAGCTTTGTGAAATATCTAAAACAGAACTGCTATTTGAGAAACCTTCACATGATTACACTAAAGAATTACTTAAATTAATGCCAAAAATAGAATCTATTTATAACTAAGGAGGAAAATGCCAATTTTTAAACCAATTGAAGAAAACGACGCAAAAGGAAAAGTTAAAGAGATATATGATGAAATAAAAAAAGTAAGGAAAATTACAGAAATACCAAATTTTTGGAAAAGTCTTGCTAACAATCCTGAAACTTTAGAAAGAACTTGGACTTCATTGCAACAAGTGATGAAAAAAGGTGCTCTTGATCCAGTAGTAAAAGAATTAATTTATGTAGCAGTTTCTGTAACCAACGGATGTGAATACTGTGTAAAATCTCATAGCTTGGCAGCCAAAAAAAAAGGCGCAACAAATGATATGATTAACGAAATGATAGCAGTTGTAGGTATGGCAAATGAAACAAATAGATTAGTCGAAGGTTATCAAGTTGAGATAGATGAAGCTTATAAATAATGGATTTTAAATATGTTTATAAAATTTGCACAAACGAGGAATGGGAAGAAGCCAAAAAAAAAAGAAAATACGAAGGATCTAAAAAAGATAAGGAAGATGGGTTTATACATTTTTCAGATAAAGAACAATTAAAAGAAACATTTAAAAAATTTTTTTTTAAACAGAAAAATCTAACTTTATTAAAAATAGATGCTTTAAAGCTTAAAAATTTGATTTACGAACAAGTTTCAGATGGCAATATGTTTCCACATCTTTATGAACCTTTTGAAATTTCAACTGTTATTGCCGAATATAAAATAGATCTAAGCGAAAATGGTTCTCATAATATACCAATCGAAATAAATTAATTTATTAATTTAAAATAAATTCTGCAGCTCTTTCTGCTATCATTAAAGTTGGAGCATTTAAATTTCCACTTGTAATTTCAGGCATTACAGAAGCATCAACTACCCTAATATTTTCTAAACCGTGAATTTTTAATTTTTCATCAACTACCGACATTTGATCAATTCCCATCTTTAAAGTACAAGATGGGTGATATGCTGTTTCCGCTTTTGATCTAATATACTCTTCAAATAACTCATTACTTTTAACTTCTTCACCCGGTCCAACTTCTTTTCCTGCAAATGGTTTTAAAGAATTTTGACCAAGAATTTGTCTTGCAACATGAATAGATTCAATTGTTTGTTTAAGATCATCTTCATGTTCCAAATAATTAAATTGAATTTTAGGATAATCATATGGGTTTGAGCTATTTAAAGTTATATGACCTCTGCTTTTTGGATGGTTTGGACTGGCATGAAGTTGATACCCGTGTCTATCAGGATCAACTAAACCATGATCTATTACAAAAGCTGGAAAAAAATGAAATTGAATATTTGGATATTTTCTTTCGGGAGAAGATTTACAAAAACCTCCAGCCTCTAAAAAAGAAGTAGAGCAAGGACCTTTTTTAGTTAAAAACCATTGAATTCCAATTCTCAACATATTTAGTTTATTTATATAAGAATATAAAGTGTCAGATGTTTTACATTCTTGTTGAACATAGGTTTCCAAATGATCTTGAAGGTTTTTGCCAACACCTTCTAAAGCGTGAACAACGCTAATTCCTTTTTCTTTTAAATGTTCTGCGGGCCCTATACCTGAAAGCAAAAGTAGTTGTGGTGAATTAATTGAACCTCCGCTTAGTATTACTTCTTTGCTAGCATATATTTTTTCTACTTTATTTTTAATTTTAACTTCAATGCCTATAGCTTTTTTTCCATCAAAAATTATTTTTTCTACATAAGACTCGCTGAATATCTTTAAATTTTTTCTTTTTTTAGCTGGATTTAAATAATATCTAGAAACACTTGCTCTTTCACCTTTATGTATTGTTACATCATACATTCCAAATCCTTCTTGTTCTTTGCCATTCATGTCGTTGTTAATTTTGTATCCAGCTTCACCAGCAGAATCTATAAATGCTCTAAATAAAGGATTATCATTTTTTGATTGGTTTACTGGAAGAATTCCTTTTCCTCCTCTAAATTGATTTTCTCCTTCAGACCAAGTTTCAATTTTTTTAAAATAAGGTAAAACTTTTTCATAAGACCAATCTTTTAAACCCAAAGAAGCCCATCTTTCATAGTCATTTGGATTACCTCTTACAAATACCATTCCGTTATGCGCCGAACATCCTCCAATCATTTTACCTCTTGGGCAGAATAATTTTCTATTTTGTAAATGTGGTTCTGGCTCAGAATAATATTTATAATTATATTTTGGATCATGCATTGTATACAGGATAGCAAGTGGCATATTTACTTTCCAAATATCACTTGGCTTACCAGCTTCAAAAATAGCTACATTGTTTTGTCCATTTTCAGTTAATCTATTTGCAAGAACACAGCCAGCTGAACCAGCTCCAATAACTATATAATCAAACTTCATATTAATTTTGATTTTAATAAAGATTTATAGTTATCAATTGATTTCATTTTAATATTAGTTTTTTTTGCAGCTTCATCAAACTTTCTAACTAAAACAGAATTATTGAAATATTTTTTTTTTTTAAATTCTTCACTTTCTTTGTCATTAAGAACACCACCTTGAATTTTTAAACTTATTTTTGATGCCTCAGTCAAAAGACCTAAATATTTATTATCTCTTGCTAAATATCTTTTTGCTAAAACGTGATATTTTATAGGCTCCACAATTTCTTTACTAAAGAATTTTTTAAGATATTCATATCCTATACTTTCATGTTCTCCATCTTCATTATTTTTTACTAAAGTATCAGGATTTTCGATTATAAAATGTCCATAGTCATGTAATAGACATGAACAAATTAAATCATCATTACATTTTGATTTTTCTGCTAACATTGCGGACTGTATCATATGATCTGACATTGTTAATTTTTCCCCAATATAAAGTGACTTGTTATTTTTAAAGTTTGAAATAATTTTATCTAATATATGCATTTATTATTGAGGGTGATCTCCTTCAATGGCAATTCTATCCATTACTCTTTCGTATCCTAAACCTTTACCAGGATAAAAATCTGCTATAGCATAATGAATAACACTTCTATTATCCCAAATACAAACTGCATTTTCTGTCCATGTAAATCTACAAGTTAAATCAAGTCTTGTTTGGTGTTCAAAAATTTGTTTCAAAATTTCTTCACTCTCTTCCCTTTTCATTCCAATTATTTCTTTAGTGTATGTCCAATTTACAAAAAGAATTTTTTTTCCTGTTTCTGGATGAGTTCTAACCATGGGATGTTCGTTTGAATATTCATTGTAGTTTTTATTTTTATTACCTTCCATTTTTTTATAATTTTCTAAGAAAAATTCAGCTCCCAAAGAACTATGAATGGCTTTTTTATCTTTAATTTTATCTTTGATTTTTCCATCTAAAGTTTCCCAAGCCAACTCCATGTTGGAAAAACACGTATCACCTCCAACTGGAGGGATTTTTATAGATTTTAAAATTACAGCTTTAGTTGGTTTAAAATTATAACTTACATCGCTGTGCCAGTTTTCACCCCACTGATTTTTTTCATCTTCAGCTTTTATAATTCTTACAATTTCAGGAAATTTTTCTAGACCTTTTACGTAAGCATGAGTTTCTAAAGGACCAAATTTTTCTGCAAGGGCAATATGTTGTTCTGCTGTTAATGGTTGATCTCTAAAAAAAATAACTTTATGTTCTAATAACAAATCATTAATTTTTTTAAAATTATCATCAGAAATATCAGTTAAATCTATTCCTTTTATTTCAGCCCCAAGTGCTCCTGATAGTAGCTTTGTTTCAATTTGCATGTATTTTTTGATTATTTTTTAAGTTTATTAGAAAACTGCAAATTATCAAATTTAAATTTTGATTTATTTTCTTGAATAAATTGATCCATTATTTTGACTTTGTCATGTTCAAATTCAACAACCTTTCTAATATTTAAGTCAATATACAAAGATAATACTTCAGTTGTGGCAGACAAAATATTTTTACTTTTTTCATACATTTCTAATTTGTAATGTAGTCTTTTTTTATCATGATTAAAATATGATAAATAAATATCAACTTCTTCATTTTCTTTTACTTCTTTGTTATATGTTGTATGACTTTCTACAGTCATTGTGCTTTTTTTATACGTTTTTGCAGATTGTTCGCCCATCTTAAATTTATATAAAAATTTTTCAGTACTTTTATCAAAAACTAAAATATAAAATGCTACATTCATATGTCCATTATAATCAGTCCAATTATTAATTATTTTAGTAGTTGATAGCAGTAGAGACATTTCTAATTTAATTCTGATAAAATTTGTTCTGATAGTTTTTTAATTTCATCAACCGCATTACCTTTTCTTTGTTTTTCAATTGCAGTTTTTCCTTCTCCCATAGATGATGCATATATTTGTCTATTACCAATTATTGTATTAACTGATGGAACATTTAGACTTTTAATATAATCATTTGTTTTAATAATAAGTTTTGATCTTTGATTTGCTCTATTTATTTGTATCATAATTTTTTTTTTAGCTTTTTTTGCTATATCTATAATTGCTTCTGTTGCCCAAAAATCTACATGAGATGGTGTCATAGGAATTAAAACTAAGTCAGATGCTTCTATTGCAGGACGAGCATCAGACTCTATCTTTGGAGGCGTATCAATAATTACTACATCATGATCCTTTTTTAATGTCTTAGACTCATACTGCGCTCCCCATAAACTTGCAGTTTTAAATGTTAGATTATCACTCGGTATTTTTTTTTCTGATCGTATCATAAACCATTTACCCAGGCTTCCTTGTGGGTCAGTATCTATAACAGCAACTTTATAATTATGATACTTTACAAAACCCATAGCAAGATGAACTGCTAATGTTGTTTTTCCTGTCCCACCTTTTTGTTGAGAAATAGTTATTACTTTTGAAAGCATTACTCATATTATAATTATTAAATCCATCTAGAAATAAAATTTTAATTTCTACTGTGACGATAAAAAAAAATTCTACTTTAAATTGTATTAGAATTTTGCTCAATTTTAAATGGCTTAAACAATAAGTTATTAACTTATAAAATATATATATAAAAAAAATATTATTTTTTAATTTTATTTAATGAGAAGCTATTGAATTAATTAGGTTATTTTTAAATACATAAAAATGCGGATATATGAATAAGCTATTGTTACCACAGGATATCGTCGGAGGTTCGTTCTGGTTAATATCTGTTGCAATGATTGGAGCAGCCATATTCTTTTTTTTAGAAAGAAGACGGTTATCTGATAGGTGGAGCACAGTTATGACACTCGTTGGAGTAATTGCATTGATGTCATCAATTCATTATTTTTATGCAAAAAACTTATGGGTTCTTAATGGACAAGCTCCAACTCAACTAAGATATATTGATTGGTTATTAACATTCCCACTTACAATTTTAACTTTTTATGTGATGCTTAAATCAGTATCAGATGTCAAAAGAGGAATGTTTTGGCGTTTATTAGTCGGGACTTTAGTTTGGGTTATAGCTCAACTATTAGGAGCTTACGGATACATGAGTGTTACTTTAGGTTTCTTAGTAGGAATAGTTGGATGGCTTTACATAATTGGAGAGCTTTACATGGGTGATGCTGGTAGAGCAAATTCAGCTTCAAATAATGAAAGTGTTCAAATGGCATTTTTTGCAAACAGACTAATTATTACAATTGGTTTTTCAATTTATCATATAGGTTACTTTATAGAACATTTAGCTGGTGGCGCTAATATAAATAGCCTTAATGTAATTTATAATTTAGCTGATTTTTTAAACAAAATAATTTTTGGAATGATTATTTATAGTGCAGCAATACAAGATACTAAGAAAGGGGCTCAATAGAGGAGGTATAATTTATGACTAAAGGAGCAGACATAATAGCAGCAATAATTTTATTAGCACTCGCAATAGCGATTATAGTTTATTTATTGCATTGGCTATACAGAAGATCTTCAAAGGAAGTTTCATTTGTAAGAACGGGAATGCTTGGAGAAAAAGTTGTTATATCAGGAGGAGCATTTGTTTTACCTATAATTCATAACATTACACAAGTTGGAATGCGAACATTAAGCATAACTATAAAAAGAGGTGGTGATAAATCACTAATAACTAAAGATAGAATGAGAGCAGAATTAGTTACAGAATTTTTTACAAAAGTTCCACCAGATGCAAGAGCAGTATCTACTGCAGCCCAGACTTTAGGAAACCGAACTCTTGATCCAGAACATTTAAGAGAAGTAGTACAAGGTCGATTTGCAGATGCTTTAGGAGAAGTGGCTGCAAAAATGACATTGGATGAAATACAAGAAAATAGAGGATCATTTGTGAAAGAAGTTAGAAAAATTGCAGACGAATCTATAGGGCATACCGGACTAGCTTTAGAAACTGTTTCAATAATATCATTAGACCAAACGCCAATTGAACAATTTAATCCGGCTAATACTTTTGACTCACAAGGTTTAACACAACTAACTGAGCAAATTGAAAATAGAAAGAAAAAGAGAAATGATATAACTCAAGATACAAAAATTTCTATAGAGAATAAGAATTTAGAAACTGTTCAAAAAGAATTGGAGATTAAAAAGAATGAAGAATTCTCTAGATACCAACAAGAAAGAGAAATTGCGATTCAAAAGGCAAACGAAAGAACTGAAACTATAAGAAAAAAAGCTGAGAAAGAAAGAGAAGCGGAAGAGGCTGAAATTCAAAGTCAAGAAGCCATTGAAGTTGCAAAAATATCTCAAAATCAAGTTATTGAAGTTGAGAAAAAACTTACAGAAACAAGATTAATAGAAGAAATAGAAAAAAGAAGAAAAGAACAAAATGAACTAGAAAAAAATGCAGCTTTAGAAATAAGACAAAAAGATTTGGATACTGAAGTTAAAATACTAAACTTAGATAAAGAGAGTGAGTATGCAAGATTAGAAAAGCAAAGACTAGTTGATACAAAAAGAGCTCAGGAAAAAGCTGAGATTGTCAAAGAACAATCAGATAAACAAAGAGAGTCCGAAGAGGCACAAATTATTGCTGAACAACAAGTTAGAAATGCAAAAATTGAACAGCAAAAAAATATTGACTCTCATAGAATTGAGTCTGAAAAACAAGTTAGAACTTTAGATATAGAAAAGGCTAAGAGAATTCAGCTAGAAGAACATCAAAAAGAGCTTGAGATTATTGAGAAATCTAAAGAAGTTCTAAAATCTAAAGCTGATGAGCAAAATACTAGAGCTAAAGCAGTAGAGGCTGAAGAAAAAGCAAATTCAATGAGATACATAGAGAAAGCTGAAGGAATGAAACAAGTTGATGTTATTTCAGCTGCGTCCAAAGCAGAGCAAGATAAGCATGCAACTATGGCTGCTAAATTAAGATACGAAATTGATGCTGCGGGTAAAGAAGCTTTAAACATGGCTGAAAATGTAAGGAGCGATGCAAGTAGAAGAAGCGCATTAAGAAATAAATTAGCAGAGAAAATAGAGTCTATTATAAGAGAAAGTGTCAAACCAATGGCAAATATTGGCGATATCAAAATTGTTGATGTTAATGGTTTGCCAGGATTTAGTGGAACTAGTGGTGCCACAGGACCAGGTGGAGGAAAAGATGGTTCAAGTAAAAGCTCTGGAAATTTAGCAGACAATGTTGTTAGTTCAGCATTAAGATATCGGGCACATCAACCTTTTTTAGACAGCCTTCTTAAAGAAATTGGAATGCATCCTGGAGAAATCAGTAACATTAGAAATATTCTTGGTGATTATGGTAATCCAAAAAAAGATTATCACATGAACTTTGGTGAAAATGTTGTAACAGATTCTAAAGGAGAAAAAGTTTCAAAAAAATAAATAAAGAATAAAAAATATGAGTGCAGAATTAGAAAATTGGGCAAAGAAATACGAAGACTTGACTAATAACGACGATACTATTGGTGCTATGGCCAAGTACTATACCTGTACATTTATGTTTGATATGGAGAAAGCAAAGGTAATTATTGAAATGCACGATGGCAAAGTAAAAAAAATAAATACAAATCCATCTCCATTAGACCCTTATGATTTTGCTTTAAGAGCATCAGCAAATACATGGAAAGAATTTGGTCAACCAATACCTAAACCTATGTATCATGGCATATGGTCAGCAAGTTTTTTAAGAGATCTTAAAATTGAAGGCAATCATTTAGTTCTTATGAAAAATTTGAGAAATTTTACTGTTCAATTTGAATTATTAAGAAAAACTGGAGTACCTGTATAATGACCAAAATTTATTGGAGGATTTTTTAAATGGTTAAACATCATGATGTAGTTGGTCGATATGTTACTATTGAAGTAGATGAATGTGAATATAAAGTTTTTTATCTACAAAATGGAAAGGGAATACCTTTAATCTGCCAACATACAGCTGGCTGTCATAATCATCAATGGAGAGGATTATTAGAGGATCCAGAAATAACAAAAAATTACAACATTATTGCATATGATTTACCACGTCATGGAAAATCAGATCCACCACATAACAAAGAATGGTGGAAAGAGGAATACAAGTTAACAGCCGAGCATTATTGTAATTTTATTGTAAAGCTATGTGATGCATTGGGTTTACAAAATCCTATATTTATGGGTTCTTCATTTGGTGGAAATGTTGCTTTACAATTAGCTTTAAGACATCCAAATAAATTTAGAGCAGTTATACCAGTTGAAGCAGCTGACTATGCTCCAGGTTTTTATCTTGATTGGTGGAGACATCCACACGCTAATGCTGCACAAGTTTGTGCTAGTGGTACCTGGGATCTTATGGCACCACAGTCACCAGAGAAAGATAGATGGTTAACTTGGCATTATTATACCCAAGGTTCTGAAGCTTTTAAGGGAGATTTATATTTTTACTCAGTTGATCATGATTTAAGAAATGATTTACAAAATATAGATGGTCATAAATGCCCAGTAATTATGTTAACCGGAACTTATGATTATTTAACTCCCCCTGAGGCAACTGAAAATACCGCAAGACAGATTAAAGGTGGTGTT
>CACHJL010000008.1 GCA_902580135.1 uncultured Pelagibacteraceae bacterium
TATGACGTTGGAAGCTCAACTTTTAGCTAGAGCTTGTGGTAAAACTAATATTCACTCATTAGAGCCAGAAGATTTAGCTGCATTGACTATGGAAGCTTCTGCATTAGCAAAGGTTCCTTTGTCAGGAACAAATCATACTGTCGGAGTAGACGACTTCCATAAAATATAAAGTTTGAAAATGGCTAAAAAGAAAAAAAACAAAAAAATAAAAAAAAACAATAAAGTTCAATTAGGTAAGAAAAAGGAGACGGCCAGAGAGAAAATGATTGGTCAAACAATCGGATATAGATATGACGTTAACCTATTACCTGATTATAAAAGACTAACCCCTTTCTTAAAAAAATATATAGAAGCAATGGGATGGGATGACCTGAATTGGTTAGAAGATGTTCATATGGGATATGAAGAAAATAGACCGGCTGTGTTTGATAGAAATGCAAATGGATGGGTAACTATTCCAAATAAAATAAAACTTCCAAACAATCAGCAAGATAGAGATATGATAGCAAGAGAACTATTAGTGAAATTTCAAATGTCTCCAAATCATCCTTTGGTTGACCTTAAAAAAGCGTACTTAAAATTTTAGAATCGTTAGTTATATATCTACTTGTGGTTGTTAAAAATCTAAATTTATAAAGGTTTTATCTACTTTTTTTATCATTGTACTAAATAACTCATTTAATAAAGTCTTTACATTTGTTTAAACAAATGGAGGTTTGAAATGACTGATCAATTAGGTGCATTGACAACCATATTTACAGAATTTTACTACTGGATAACAGTAGTACTGATGTTTTTAATTCACGTCGGTTTCTGTATGTATGAAGTTGGAGCTTCCCGATACAAACACCATCAACATACTTTAATGAAAAACACGATGCTGATACCACTAGTAACAGTAACTTGGTTTTTATTTGGTTGGTGGATTTATTGGGCTTTTCCAACTGGACCAGGTCTAGCACCATCAATAATGAACGAAAGCGCAGCTTTAATAACAGATGATTCAGCTTTTAGTGCCAAGTGGTATGTGCCAAATAGTGAATTAATGGCCGTTAATTTGGGTGATCATATAAGCGGGGTATTCTGGGCGGCGTTTTTATTATTCTCATGGACAGCTGCTTCAATTGTTTCTGGTGCTGTAATCGAAAGAATAACAACTTTTGCATTCGGTATTTTAGCAATTGCTATCGGTTCAGTTTTCTGGACAATAGATGCTGCGTGGGGATGGCACTTTGACGGTTGGATGCTTAAACTACTCGGTTATCATGATGCTTACGCCTCAGGTGTAATTCACGCATGTGCCGGAGGTTTTGCTTTAGGTGTTCTGGCAGTTTTAGGGCCAAGAATAGGTAAATTTTCATCAAGTGGAGAACCAAGAAACATAGGACCAAGAAACCCGTGGTTAGTAACAGTTGGACTGTTTTTAATTTATACAGGTTTCTGGGGTTTCTATGCTGCTTGTAATATTCCAATTTTTGATCTTGGACCTGAATATGGAATGGAAGGTGTAACTTATTGGACTGCAACAAATATATATGTGACCCCTACTACATTAAGTGGAATTACTATGAACTTCTTAATGTCTTTATCAGGAGGTTTGTTAGCTGGATATGTAATTGCAAAAGGAGATCCTTTTTGGACTTATTCTTCAGGGCTAGCAGGTATCATATGTGCTTCTGCAGGAAATGACTTATATCATCCAATACAATCAATGATCATTGGTATGATCGGTGTAGTTGTTGCTTACAAAATGCATTACTGGGTTGAACGTAAGTTCAAAATTGATGATGCTGTTGGAGCGGTAGCTGTACACGGTTATGCTGGATTTGCAGGTCTAGTGATTTGTGGATTTGTTCTAAATGGGTATCCTTCTTCAGGATACAGTGTTGGTGCTATGTGGGACGGAGCTACATACGCAGCAATCAATCCATTAGGAATGTTTATTGGTGCATTAGTAATGTTCGTAGTTCTAGGTTTTATACCAGGATGGATTATTGCTAAAGTACTTCATGGAATGGGTAAACTTAGAATTCCAAGAGAAGTAGAGTTAGCTGGTCTAGACTATGAAATAATGGAGGCGGCTAAAGATGACGAAAAATCTGTCGCTTCTTCAGGATAAAGGAGGATAATATGGCAGTAACTAATTGGATAGATCATCTAAGCGCTAAAGAAGTTGCGGGCGCTGTTTATCCTGGCGTTGGATCAGAAGGTATTTTAGTTCTGATCGCCTTTGTTATTTGGATTGGCTGGCACGTTATTTCAGCAAAACAAGAAAGTGAAAAACTTTCTAAACTTGCTAAACGAAGGCCTAGTTCAAGTGCTTGGAAAAACAATGTTACCGATGGATAAATAAGTTTTAAATTAGGGCGCATAAATTTTATGCGCCCTTTTTAATATGGAAGAAAAAAATTCACAAAAAAATATAAACGAAACGCCACATAAGATGGCCAGATTAGCTTGGCCAAAAGCTAAATACGGAGCAATAATTGCAATAATTATAATAATAGTGATTAATTTAATTTTATATAAAGATTTCTTTTTATCTTTTTTTAAATAATTGTGCTAATTTAAATTATGGCAAAAAACTTATTCAATATTGCAAAATCAAAAAAAATTAAATATTTTTTAATCAGCTTTGTAGATCTTTTTGGAGTTTTAAGATCAAAATTAGTTCCAGCTCATGCAATTAAAGAAATGCAACATTCTGGAGCCGGCTTTGCTGGATTTGCTGCATGGCTTGATATGAGTCCAGCAGATTCAGATATGTTTGCTATACCTGATCCAAATAGTTTAATTCAGCTACCTTGGAATAAAGAAGTTGGATGGCTAGCATCAGATTTATGGATGAATGGAAAACCTGTCGAGGCTTCACCAAGAGTAATGTTAAAAAAACAAATAAGCGAACTATCTAAACAAAATTATACAATGAAGTCAGGAGTAGAATGTGAATATTTCCTTACATCCCAGACTGGAGAGTCCATTGCCGATCTAAGAGACACACAATCTAAACCTTGCTATGATCAATCAGCTCTGATGAGAAGATATGATTTAATAAAAGAAATTTGTGATAGCATGATAGAAATGGGTTGGGGTCCTTATCAAAATGATCATGAAGATGCCAATGGACAGTTTGAAATGAACTGGGACTATTCTGATTGTTTAACCACAGCAGATAGGCACGCATTCTTTAAATTTATGGTTAAAACTATATCGGAAAAACATGGTTTAAGAGCAACTTTTATGCCTAAACCGTTTGAAAATTTAACTGGTAATGGTTGTCATGCGCATATTTCGGTTTGGAAAGGAAAAAAAAATATTTTTTTAGATAATAACGATAAATTAGGATTAAGCAAAGCAGCTTATAACTTTTTAGGTGGTGTAATGAAAAATGCAGACTCTTTGTCAGCTTTTTTTAACCCAACAATTAATAGTTATAGAAGAATTAATGCGCCTCCAACAAAATCTGGAGCAACTTGGTCTCCAAGTAGCATATCTTACACAGGCAACAATAGGACTCACATGATAAGAATACCTGACCCGGGTAGATTTGAATTAAGATTAATGGATGGATCTGCAAATCCTTATCTTCTGCAAGCTGGTGTGCTAGCAGCAGGAATTATTGGTTTAAAAAATAAAATCAACCCGGGAAGGCCTTTGTATTGTAATATGTATACTGATTATAAAAAGTATCCTAACCTATCAAAATTACCTGACAATCTAGATCAATCTTTAGAAAGATTGAAAAATAATAAAAAAATTAATAATTCTTTTGGTAAAAAAGTAATAAATAGTTATCTTAAATTAAGAAACTCTGAAATTAAAGAATTTAAACAGAAAGAAAATTTTAACAAAAAAGATCCTATTACTAAATGGGAAAAAGCAAATACTTTAGACTGTTAAAATGAATATCTCTAACGGTCAACTATGGAAGTATACTTCATTTACTGAAAATAAAAATTATTCATTTAATAAAAATGAAATACTTGAAAATATTACTAAAGAACAAATAGATGAAGCTTATTCTAAAATTTCTAGTTGGGAAAATTACAAACCTACTCCCCTTCTTCTTTTAAATAAATTATCAAAAGAATTAGGTTTAAAAAAAATTTATTATAAAGATGAGTCTAAAAGGTTTGATCTAAAATCTTTTAAAGCTTTGGGTGGAGCTTATGCTGTTGAAAAAGTTACTAAAGGTAATAAAGATATAACTGTATCTACTGCAACAGCTGGAAACCATGGTAGATCTGTTGCTTGGGGTGCTAAAAGATTAGGCCTCAAGTGTAAAATTTTTATTAGTGAGTTTGTAAGTGATGCAAGAGGCAAAGCTATGAGATCTTTGGGTGCTGATGTTATTAAAGTTAAAGGAAATTATGAAAATTCATTAATAGAATGTATTAAACAATCTACAGAAAATAATTGGCAAATAGTGCAAGACGTTGCTTGGAAAGATTATATGTTGGTTCCAACTTTAACAATGGCTGGATATTCAATAATGATGAAAGAGATTGTTGATGAAATAAATAAAGAAAAAATTACTCATATTTTTTTACAAGCTGGTGTCGGAGGTATGGCTGGAGCGATGGTAGCTGGGGCAGCTAGATATTTAGAAAATATTCCTAAAATTATAGTTATTGAACCCGATAGTGCCGCTTGTGTGATGAAAAGTATAGAAAGTGGAAAAATTGAAAAAGTTCAAATTGTAAGAGAAAGTTTAATGGGAGGAATGTCGTGTGGGGAACCTTCTTTAGTTCCTTGGAAAATTTTAAAAAAATCAGTAAACAATTGCATAAGTTTGCCTGATGATGATATTGGAAGAGCTATGAAATTGTTTGCAAATGCTAGTTTTGGTCAAGATAAAATTATTGCTGGAGAAAACTCAGCTCCTGGTGTGATTAGTTTAATTGCAAGCTGCAATGATGAAAAAGTTAAAAGCAAAATAAATCTTGATCATAATTCTAATGTACTTTTAATTGGTTGTGAAGGTGACACTGATCAAGAAATGTATCAAAAACTTTTAAAAGATTAATTAATATACAAAATAATGAAAAAAATTATAAAAAAAAAAATTGATATTTTAGATTTTTATAAAATATTTAAACCACAGCTTACTCCAAAAAAAATGCTTGAATTAGGAGTTTTTGGTGGTGCATATTTTGGATTAAATATAGAGGAGTATCCAAAATCATGGTTTGTAAAAGCAAAAATAAGTAAGAATTTTGATGTAAGTTTAAATCGATTTAGAGTTGCTTCTGGTTTGTCTAGAGAGCATTGGATTAAAAAAGGTTGGATATTTAAAGAAGACCCTCTTGGATGGTTTCAGTGGTATTGTAGATTTTCATTAGGAAGAAGAATATCTCATGTTGATGAAATACAGATTAAAAGATGGAAAAACTTTACAAGACATGTAAGAGCAATTGAAAAAAATTGTGAGACTGCAGATTTAACTTGTAGAAGAAGACAAAGACAAGCAATACTTCAGTGGGCTTATGATCCGCATATTTAATTTTTAAATTACTCTCCAACAAAATGATGAACTACAGTTCTTGTAGTTGGATTAAGTCTATGCTCAAATAAATAAATTCCTTGCCAAGTACCAAGAAGTAATTCATTTTCTTTAATACTTAATGATATTTGGTTATTGGTTAATGCTGATTTAATGTGTGCAGGCATATCATCATTTCCTTCGGTAGTGTGTTTATAAAGTTTATTATCCATTGGGGCCAGGTTATCAAAGTAATTAATTAAATCTGTTTGGACATCAGGGTCAGCATTTTCTTGAACAATTAATGAGGCGCTTGTATGCTGGATACTTAAATTAAGTATTCCATTTTTAAAATTATTTTCATTAATCCATTTAATAGTTTGATTAGTAAATTCATATAAATTTTGGCCATTAGTGTTTATTTGAAGATTAAAAAATTCCTGTTTCATTAATTATTTTTTTTAGATGTTAACTCATACAATCGACTGATGGTACGTTTAAATGGTTTTTCTAATAATCTTGATGAGGTAAATTCATCTAAATTTTGATTAGCTGTAACTGCTATTGGAATATTTTTATCATAAATAATATCTAATAAAATTATAAGACGTTTTTGCTGATTTGAATTGTTATCATTAAATTGTGGTATTTGATCTATTACAATAAATTTACAATTTTTAATTATTTCTAAATAATCTTCAGCACCTATATTTTGATCACATAATTCATGGAAGTTGAACCTGACAATACCTTCATAAAAATTTTCTATTTTAAAATCTCTTCCTTTTATATTAATGGTAAGTGAAGAGTGTTTTTTGTCTTTTGTAATAGTTCTGAAAAATTTATTAATTTTAAAGTTAGTTTCTTGATTTAATGGATAAAAATACAGTTGTTTTTGATTATTATTATTTTTTCTATAATCGTCTTCAATTTTAAGTTCAAATTCTATAGATTTTTTCTTCATGATTTCAATAAAAGGTTTAAATTGATCTCTTTGAAGGCCATCTTTATATAAATCGGAGATTTTAGTATTAGAAGTAACTATTATTTTAATATTTTCTTTAAAAATCTGATCAAATAATTTACCTAAAATCATTGCATCTACAATATTTGTAACTTGAAACTCGTCAAAATAAATTAAAATTGCCTTATTTTTTAAATCTTTAACAAATAAATTTATTATATTTTCTTCTTGTAATCCTTTTTTTGCATGAGCAAAATCATGAAAGTTAATCATAAACTCATTAAAATGAAGCCTTAATTTTCTTATTTTTAAATTTTCAAAAAAAAAATTTAAAATCATGGTCTTTCCTACTCCCACGTCTCCAAAAAGATAAAAGCTTTTAAATCTATATTCTTTAGAAAAAATTTTTGAAAAAAATGATTTAAAATTATTTCTGCTATATATTTTCAATTTTTTTATTACTTCAACTTGAAAATTATTTATTTCTAGATTGTTATTATTGCAAAATTTATTAAATTGTATTTCTAAACTTTTTACCATTAATATTTTTTTGTCTTAAAATCAATTCCATATTCTGATCTTGGTCCTTTTCTAAATCCAAATGGTCCTGGTATAAAAATTGTCATAGGTTTTGTATCTGGTTTTAAATCTACTCTGTGAAAATGATTAGCTGATCTAAAACCTACATAACCAGGTTTTCTCCAAAATTTTCCTTTTTTAGTAGTCTCCCAGTATCCATCTCTAATGATTATAGTTATATAAGGACATAAATGATTATGAACTCCATGCCCATGATCGTCGTCTAACATTTCATGAATAATAATATTAAATGGAAACCATTTAGGTCTATGTCTAAATAAAACATAATATCTATTCAACCATGGTTTTGCTTCATTATATTTTGGGTGTGAGGGTCCTCTATCTAATACTGTTTTTTTTCTACCGAGTCTATCGAGTAATCTTAAAAACATTATTCAATTTTTAAAATTGCATTATTTTTTAATATATACATTTTATCTTCAAAAACATTTGGTCTTAATATTTTCGAATTACTTACTTTAAATACTTCTTCTTCTATAGCAGTATTTATATCAGCTTTAATTAATTTACCGTTATTTAATGATAAATAAATTTTATTTTTAGCTAAAATAAAACCTGTTGGTTTTATTTCATTTTTTTTATTTTTTATATTTTTTAACATATTTGTAATTCTAATTATATTTCCATTTGAACTATCTATAACAAAAAGATAACCCTCTTCTGATACTGTAATAACAAAATTTTCAATTACTGTTGGAGTAAAACTAGAATTAACAGTTTGCTTCCAATTAACTATTCCTGTTCTAGCATCTATTGAATATATTTCATTTTTATTATTTGATAAATATATTGAATCATTAGAAAATATTAAGTCTGAAATTTCTAAACTAAAAGCATCTTGATAAATTATATTACTTTGAGTTGGGGTTTGCCAAAATAAACTACCATTGTTAATATTTAGAGCTGTTAAATCACCAATGTTATTAACAAAAAATACCAGTTCACCCTTAACTATTAGCGATAGTTTTTTTTTAGACTTAATGAAAGGATTTTCAGTTTGGAAGTTCCAAAGTTCCTTGCCATCTATTGTTGAAAAGCATCTAATAGTATTTTCGAAATCAATTATTAAAAATTTATTTTTAGAAATTTTTATGTTTGAGTTAAAACCAGCTTTGTTTTCTTTAGAGTTAATCAAATCTCCATTTAATAGATTTACTAAAAATAAATTTGATAAGTTATCTGCTAAAATTATTTTATTTTCAGATTGTGCGGCATATATTATTGGATTTAATTTTTTTTCTTTTTTTGTATAGTGATTTATTCTCCAGATCTCTTTAAAATCTTTGTTAATTTTAAATACTGACCCTTTACCATCAAAAAAAACTATACTTTTATCATTTGTAAACAATAATTCTGGTTGATTAAAATTAAATTCTTTTATAGCAGGAAATTTAAATACCGATATTTTTTTAAAGTTAGTTTCAAAATTTATATTTCCTATATTATTAGTTTTATTTTCTAAAAAAGGTTCACCTTTAATAATTTTAGATAAATTAATTATTAAATCAGAATTAAGTTCTTTTTTTATTGGTTTAGACTTTTCAAAAATTATTTGAAAATTATCATTTTCTTTTTTAATATTTTTATTATCAAGTCCACAACTTGATACTATTAAAAGTAAAAATAAATATAAAGAAAATTTAATCACTGAAATCTGAACGTAATCTTTTTTGAGCTTCTATTTTTATATTTGAGCTAATATTTTCAAGACTTACAAGTTGTTCTAAAAATTCTTTTGACTTTTGTTTTTCTTTTTTTGCAAAATAATATTCTGCCATTAAATATAATGCATGGGGTTTCCAAATACTTTCAGATTTGATTATTGGGTTAAGTATACTTAATAATTCATTTTCATTTACAAATTCTGAATTAAACAAACCTTTTTTAAAAATTGTTAAATTTTTATTTTCTTTATCAAGACTAATTTCATCTATTATTATATCAAAATATCTATTTATTTCTTCTTTAGAAGTGATCAAATTATTATCTAGTAAATAATAAAAAGCTAGAGGTGAATATGTTTCATCTTTATCTTCAATAATTTCCTTCATCGAATTTAAAATTTTTGACTTATTGCCTGACTCATACTCATTAATTGTCGCATTAAATTTATTTGCTAAAGATTCTCTATTCGATTTTTCATTTTCTTGGTAAAGAAAGAAGCCAAATAATACTAAAAGGAAAAATATTATTGTTGATATTATTGTCTTTCGTTTATTTATAAGAAAATTTTTAATTTTTTCTTTTCTTGTTTCTGCACTGATAATTTCAATTTCTTGGTCCATTAAATCATTTTCCTTAATACATATTGTAAAATACCGCCGTTTTTATAATATTCTAATTCATTTTTTGTGTCTATTCGACATAACATTTTAATTTTTTTTGATTCACCTGATTTATATTTAATTTCGACTTTTACATGATCACCAGGACTTAATCCATTTTCAATATCAACAATACTAATTAATTCGGGTCCTTTTAAATCAAGATTTTTTCTATTCATGCCTTCAATGAATTGTAAAGGCAATACTCCCATACCTATTAAATTTGATCTATGTATCCTTTCAAAACTCTCTGCCAAAACAGCTTTTATTCCTAATAACTTTGTGCCCTTAGCAGCCCAGTCTCTAGAGGATCCTGTTCCATATTCCTTTCCTCCAATAACTACTAAATTTATTCCTCTTTTTTTATATTCAACAACAGCATCGTAGACAGGCATAACTTTTTCTTCTGGGTATAATTTTGTAAAACCACCTTCCGTTTCAGGTGCAATTTCGTTTCTAATTCTAATATTTGCAAAAGTTCCTCTCATCATTACTTCATGATTTCCTCTTCTAGCACCGTATGAATTGTAATCTTTAGTTAATACTTGATGTCTCATAAAATATTCACCAGTTGGACTCTCTTTTTGAATCGATCCAGCTGGTGAAATATGATCTGTGGTAACCATATCTCCTAATATTAATAAAGGTCTTGCATCTTTAATATCTTGAATATCATCTGGTACATCAGGTAAATTTTCAAAGAAAGGAGGTTTTTTTACATAAGTTGAAGTTTCTTCCCAATTGTAAATACTACTTTTTTCAGTTTTAATTTTTTGCCATTGTTCAGGTCCTTCTGAAACGTTTGAATATCTTGTTACAAACATATCTGCGTTTAAAGAATTTTTTAAAGTTTCTTCAATTTCTTTATTACTAGGCCAAATATCTTTTAAATAAACATCTTTTCCTTGATTATTTTTTCCAAGAGGATCTTTGTACAAGTCAATACTCATTGATCCTGCTAGTGCATATGCTACTACTAATGGGGGGGACGCTAAATAATTTGCTTTTACTAATGGTGAAATTCTACCTTCAAAATTTCTATTTCCTGATAATACTGATACCGCATAAATATTTTCTTTTTTAATAGCTTCTGAAATTTTTTCTTTTAGAGGTCCAGAGTTACCTATACAAGTTGTACAACCATATCCTACTAAATTAAAACCTAATTGATCCAAGTAAGTATTTAATCCAGCTTTTTCTAAGTAATCTGTAACAACTTGAGAACCTGGTGCTAAAGAAGTTTTTACCCAAGGTTTTGTGTTTAAACCTTTTTCTACTGCTTTCTTTGCAAGTAATCCTGCACCAATCAAAACATTAGGGTTAGATGTATTTGTACAAGAAGTTATCGCAGCGATTACAATATCTCCATCCTTTATTTCAAAGTTTTCATGATCAACTTTTGCTAGAGATGGTTGCGATTTTTGAGCAAATTGTTGAAATACTTGTCTAAAATTTTGCGCTGCCTCAGTTAATAAAACTTTATCTTGTGGTCTTTTAGGCCCAGATATTGTTGGGACAACTGAATTCATGTCTAAGGATAATGTGTCAGAAAAAGCTATATCGTTACTTGACCATAATCCTTGTTCTTTTGCATAACTTTCAACAACATCAACTGAATGTTTTTCTCTTCCTGAAAATTTTAGATATTTTAATGTTTCTTCATCCACGGGAAAAAAACCACAAGTCGCTCCATATTCCGGAGCCATATTTGCAATAGTAGCTCTATCAGCTAATGTTAAATTTTTTAAACCATGACCGTAAAATTCAACAAATTTTCCTACAACACCTTTATCTCTTAGCATTTTTACAACAGTTAAAACTAAATCTGTTGCAGTTGTTCCTTCCGGTAATTTATTTTTCAACTCAAATCCAATCACTTCTGGAATTAACATTGAAATTGGTTGTCCTAACATACCTGCTTCAGCTTCTATTCCACCAACTCCCCAACCTAATACTGACAATCCATTAACCATTGTGGTATGGCTATCTGTTCCGACTAAAGTATCAGGAAATATATAATGATCTTTTTCAAACTCTTCGGTCCAAACTACTTTCGATAAATATTCTAAATTTACCTGATGGCAAATTCCTGTGCCCGGAGGAACAATTCTAAAGTTATTAAATGCCTGCTGACCCCACTTTAAAAAAGAATATCTTTCCGCATTTCTATTAAATTCAATTTCAACGTTATCATTTAAAGAATTTTTATTAGCATATTTATCTACTTGAACCGAGTGATCTATAACTAAATCTACAGAAGAAAGTGGATTTATAGTATTTGGGTCTTTATTTTTTGCTTTAACGGCCTCTCTCATAGCCGCTAAATCTGCGACAGCAGGGATGCCAGTATAATCTTGAAGCAGAACTCTAGCTGGTCGATATGCAATTTCTATATCTGATTTTTTTGTTTTAAGCCAATTTTTGATTGCTTCAATTTGTTGTTTGTTAACAGTTAAATCATCTTCATATCTCAGTAAATTTTCTAATAATACTTTTAATGATTTTGGAAGTTTAGATACGCCTTCTAATCCATTTTTTTCAGCTTCCTTAAGAGAAAAATATTTATAATTTTTTCCATTAATAGAAATTTGACTTAGTGATTTAAAGGAGTTTTTTGATCCAGGTTTCATATTTTATAAATAAAAGGTTACTACACAAGCAACTAGTAGTATGGACATAGCATAATTAAATCTTTTAATGAATTTATAATTTGTCGCGAATTTCCTTAAGAATTTACCTAAGAAAGCCCAACTTGTTATACTTAAAAAAGCTGTTATTCCACAAACAAGTATAACAGTAATTGCTGAATTTATATAGTCCTCTTGAATTACAAATTTTGAAATTAAAGTTATTCCAGCCATTACTCCTTTTGGGTTTATAAACTGAAAAAAAAAAGTTTCATAAAATTTAACAGGATTTTCTGTTAATGAATTTGATTTTCCTTTTGAAAAAGAAATTTTATATGCCAAGTAAATTAAAAAAATAGATCCTAAAATTTTAATTATTTCCTGTAAGTAAGGATATTTTTGAAAAACTGATATTAAAGCAAAAATTAGCAAAATAACTAAAACTGTATAACCTAAACCAACTCCAAAAATTATAGGTAATGTTTTTTTTAAACCAAAATTAAATGCAGAATATGATGCAACGGCATTATTTGGTCCAGGCGTAAAGCCCATTGAAAAAGAAATGCCTATTAGTAATAATAATTCTGGATGCATTTAATTATGCTATAGGCAAACCATTTTCAGTTTCTTGTGAAGGATGGACTAGAGTTACTCTGCCTTCTTTATCTAAAGATCCAAGAATTAAAACCTGAGATATTACTCCTGCTATATTTTTTTCCGCAAAGTTACAAACAGCAATAACCTGTTTGCCTTTTAAATTTTCTTCATTGTAATAGTGGGTTATTTGTGCTGATGATTGCTTAATTCCGATTTCTTTTCCAAAATCAACTTCAACAACTAAAGATGGTTTTCTTGCTTTTTCATTTTTTTTAACAGATATTACTGTACCAACACGTATATCTACTTTGTCAAAAGTATCGTATGTTATTTGTTCTTTCATAAAATTAATATATAATTAAATATAAATGAGTACAGAAAATAATTTAGAAACTTTATTTGAGAGTTCAATTAAAATTCTTACAGATTTAATTGCCTTTAAAACAATATCTGGAGAGGACAACTCTTCTCTCATAGAATATTGTGATAATATTTTAAAGTCTTTAGGAGCTGAGTCCTTTAGAACTTTTGATGATGAAAAAAAAAAAGTAAATCTTTTTTCAACATTTAAAGCAAAAAATTCAAGTTCAAAAAAGCCAATAATTCTTTCTGGACATACTGATGTTGTTCCTGTTTCCAAAGGATGGACATCAGATCCATTCACAGCAACAATTAAAAATGATAGACTTTACGGTAGAGGATCATGTGACATGAAAGGTTTTATTGCATGTGTATTAGCCTATGCACCTATTTTTTCAAATTCTAATTTAGATAGAGATATACACTTTTCTTTTACTTTTGATGAAGAGACAGCGTGTTTGGGGGCTCCTATTTTAATTAAAGAGTTAAAAAAAAAAGGAATTGATAATGGAATTTGCATTATTGGTGAACCAACAAATATGAAAATAATAGATGCACATAAAGGTTGTTATGAATACACAACCTATTTTGAAGGTTTGGCTGGACATAGTTCTCAACCACAAAAAGGTGTAAGTGCAGTCGAATATGCTGCTAAATATGTAAACAAACTAATTGAGTTAAGAACTAAACTTAAAGAAAGAGAACCAAAAAACTCAATTTTTGATCCTCCATACTCAACGCTTCAAGTAGGAGGTATCTTCGGTGGAATAGCTCATAATGTAATTGCTGATAAATGTCATGTAAATTGGGAAACAAGACCTGTTGTAAAAGAAGATGGAGTATTTTTAAATTCTGAAATTGATAAATATGCTAAAGAAATTTTACTGCCAGAGATGAAAAAAGTATTTCCAAATTCCTCTATTAAAAAAAAAATTATAGGTGAGGTTATAGGTTTTGATAGATTTAAAGACTCCAAGGCTTGTGAATTTGTTTCAAATATTACTGGAGATAATTCTAGAGAAGTTGTCTCTTTTGGAACAGAGGCTGGTTTATTTCAAGAAATTGGAATTAGTACAGTTGTTTGTGGCCCAGGGTCAATCCAGCAAGCTCATAAAATAGATGAATTTATTGAATTAAATGAATTAAAAATGTGCTTGCGATTCTTAGAAGGCGTCAAAAATAAATCAATAAATTAAAAAATATAAATTTTTCTCAGTTTTTTAACCCATTATGAACTAATATTTTATTGATGTGAGGATAATAATTATATTCAATAGTTTTTATGAAAAAAAAAAATTCAAGAAATATGATCGGGTATGGATCAAGAAAATTTAAAGTAGAGTGGCCAAATAAGGCTCGTTTAGCTTTACAAATAGTATTGAATTACGAAGAAGGCGCAGAAAATACAACGTTAAATGGTGATAAGTATTCAGAAAATTTTTTATCGGAAATAATTGGAGCAAAACCTATCAAAGGTAGACATATAAATATGGAATCTCTTTATGAATATGGATCAAGAAGAGGTTTTTGGCGTTTACACAAATTATTTCAAAAAAAAAAAATACCTATTACAATTTTTGGCGTAGGTATGGCTTTAGAAAAAAACCCAGATGTATGTAAAGCAATAAAAGAGGCAAACTATGAAGTTGCTTCACATGGTTGGAGATGGATAGATTATCAAAATATTAAAAAACCAATAGAAAAAAAACACATGAAGCTTGCTATTGATAAAATTAAAAAAATTTTTGGTAAGCGACCACTGGGTTGGTATACTGGAAGATGTAGCCCTAATACAAGAGACTTGGTTTTTGAAGAAGGTGGATTTCTATACGATAGTGATTCTTATAGCGACGATCTTCCGTACTGGGAAATAAGAAACAAAAAAAAACTTCTGATAATTCCTTACACATTAGATAATAATGATATGAGATTTACTACAAACCAAGGATTTAATACTGGAGATCATTTCTTTTCTTATCTTAAAGATAGTTTTGATACCTTATATGAAGAGGGTAAAGAAAATCCAAAAATGATGTCTGTTGGATTGCATTGTAGATTAATTGGAAGACCAGGAAGAATAGGTTCCCTTAAAAAATTCTTAGATTATGCTCTAAAGTTTAATGATGTATGGATTTGTAAAAGAATAGATATAGCAAAACATTGGATTAAAAATTATCCAAGCTAGCAGAAAAAATGAAAAAAAATAATATTATTTACTTAAATGGATTAATTGATTTAGCTCAGCCAAGACTGGGTTCTAAAATTGTTTATAAAACTGACGAGTTTTTTGCTCCTGCTAAAAGAATAATTAACCCTTGGCCACCTGTATTTAAAGAAGGAGTTTTTGATAAGCATGGCAAATGGATGGATGGATGGGAAACGAGAAGAAAAAGAACCAAAGGATATGATTATCTTATTTTAAAGTTTGGAAAACCAGGTGTTATAAAAAAAGTAGATGTTGATACATCTTACTTTTCTGGGAATCATCCTAGTGAAATTTCATTACAAGCCTGTATTAGTAAAAAAAAAATACCTGATAAAAAAACCAAATGGATAACAATTATTAAAAAAAGCAGAACTAAAGCAAATAGCCATCATCTTTTTAGAGTAAAAAATAAAAATTATTTTACTCATATAAAGTTAAATATTTTTCCTGATGGTGGAGTGGCAAGATTAAGAGTTTATGGTTCTATGAAAACTAAAAATAAAGTTAATAATAAAATTGAAAATCTGACATCTGTTGTAAATGGAGCTGTACCCATTGCTTGTAATAATGAACATTTTGGAAGAGCAGAAAACATACTTGCTCCAGGCGTTGGAAAAAATATGGGTGATGGATGGGAAACAAGAAGAAGTAGAGGAAAAAATTTTGATTGGATAATTATTAAATGTTCTTCACCTGGAAAGTTAAATAAAATCCAGTTAGATACTCATCATTTTAAAGGAAACTATCCAGATAAATGTTCTTTACAAGGTGCTTACATTTCTAAAAAAATTTCGGAAAAAAATCTTGTAAAAAAATCAAGTAAATGGCCTCATATTTTAAATAAAGTTAAACTTCATGCGCATAAAAAACATAACTTTAAAAATAAGATAATGAAAAATAAAAAAATAAATTATATTAGAGTTAATATTTTTCCTGACGGTGGAATTTCAAGAATTAGAGCTTTTGGTAAACCTGAATGATTGAAAGAATTATAAAACCAATACCTATAACGACTGAAAACTTTTCTAAATTTGGAGATATGATAACAACTGAAAATATTAAACCTCTTGAGATAAATAATGGTTATGCAAAAAGATTTGATGAAATAGCAAAATTAGATACTTCAAGTGAAAATGGCCAAACTACAATAAGTATTTTTTCTGCATTAAAAAGATCCTTTCCAATGAAAATTGATATGATGGAAAAACATCCATTAGGAAGTCAAGCCTTTATACCTATGAAAGAAACAACTTTTTTAACTTTTGTAGCTCCTAAAGGTGATAAACCTAACTTAGAAAAAGTTGAATCTTTTATAGTTCCTAAAGGGAAAGGAGTAAATTACAAAGCTGGTGTTTGGCATTTCCCATTGATATCTACTGAGGATATGGATTTTCTTGTTGTTGATAGAAAAGGATCTGGAGATAATCTTGTTATTGAAAATTTAAAAAAAGAAGAAATAATATTAAAATATTAATTAAACCCACCAACTGATTTTACTTCGAGAAACTCAATTAAACCTTCTAATCCTGCTTCTCGACCGATACCAGAATGTTTATATCCTCCAAATGGTGATGCTCCATCAATTCCAACACCATTGACATCTACCATTCCTGATCTTAATTTTCTCGCAACTCTTTTAATTTTGTCCTTATCCTGAGTTTGAATGTAGTTTGTTAATCCATATGGAGTATCGTTAGCAATTTTAACAGCTTCCTCTTCATTCTCGAAAGGTATGATAGATAAAACAGGTCCAAATATTTCAGTTCTTGCTATTTCCATTTGATTATTTACATCTGTAAATACAGTTGGTTTTACATAATAGCCTTTTTCTAGACCTTCGGGTTTCCCAACACCTCCTGCAACTAATTTAGCACCTTCATCAATTCCCTTTTGAATTAAAGTTTGAATTTTATTAAATTGAGTTTCAGAAATTACTGGTCCTATATGGTTTCCATTTTTATTTGGACTGTCTACTTTAGTTTTATTTGCAAATTCTCTTACTTTTTCAATAGTTTCATTATAAATTGATTTTTCAACCAACATTCTAGTAGGTGCGTTACAAGACTGTCCTGAATTTCTAAAACATCTTTGAACACTCCAAGATATTGCATCTGGTCCGGCATCTTTAAATACAATATTTGCTCCTTTTCCTCCTAGTTCTAAACTTATTCTTTTAAAATCTTTTGCTGCATTTTGAGAAATTAAAGCACCAGCTCTGGTCGATCCAGTAAATGAGATCATGTCTATATCAGGGTGGCTTGTCAAAGCATCTCCGGTTACCGCACCATCACCGTTTACTAAATTAAAAACACCTTTTGGAAAACCAGCATCATGCATCATTTCTGCTAATAACATTGATGATAAAGGTGCAATTTCGGACGGCTTTAAAACTACCGTACATCCAGCAGCTAGTGCTGGAATTACTTTTAAATTGACTTGATTAATTGGCCAATTCCAAGGTGTAATTAATGCGCATACGCCTTTAGGTTCATATAAAATAGTTTGGTTTTTTTCTTCATCTAAAGTTTTTTCAAATTTAAAATTTTTTAAAATATTTTTAAATGATTTTATGTGACTGGCTCCTGTTTTTGTTTGAAGTTCTGTTGAAAAATCAATTGGTGCACCCATTTCAAGAGAAATGGTTTTTGCCATTTGATCCCAATTATTTTTGTAAATCTCATATAATTTTTCAAAAAGGTTAAGTCTTTCCTCTTTTGTGGTAAAACCCCAAGTTTCAAAAGCTTTTTTCGCTGATATTACAGCTGCATCAACATCCTTTTTTCCTCCAAGTGAAATTTCAGCACAAGGCTCTTCTGTTGCTGGGTTAATTACTGCAAATGATCTTGGTTCTATTGGAGACACCCATTGTCCATTAATATAAAAATTTTTTTTATCCTGCATAATTTAAATTTATCCTATAGTTATTTTTTTGCAAATAAATTGGTTAATTCAAAAACAATTGTTGCTGCAGCCAACGAGGTGACTTCTGCATGATCATAAGCTGGTGCAACTTCTACAACATCAGCTGAAATAAGATTTAATCCTGACAAACCTCTTATAACATTAACCATTTCTCTTGTGGTCATGCCTGCAATCTCTGGCGTTCCAGTTCCTGGGGCGAATGCTGGGTCTAAGACATCAATATCAATTGATAAATAAAGAGCATTGTCTCCTACCCTTTTTCTAATTCTTTCGGCAATTTTGTCTGTACCTTCAGTTTGAAAGTCATCACAATGTATTATTTTAAAACCAAAACTTTCATCATTCTTAAGATCATCTCTACTGTACAATGGACCTCTTATTCCTACATGCATTGAAGCATCATCTAAAAATAAATTTTCTTCTCTTGCTCTTCTAAAAGGTGTCCCATGAGTATACGGAGCACCAAAATAAGTATCCCAAGTATCTAGATGAGCATCAAAATGTACTAAAGAAACTGGACCTTTATTTTTTTTATTTGCAGCTCTTAACAAAGGAACGGCGATAGTATGATCGCCACCTAAACTAATAATTCCACCTACTTTATTCAAAAGATCAGTTGCGGCAACTTCGATCTGTTTAATTGCTTCATCTATATTAAATGGATTACAGGCGATATCACCTGCATCAGCAACTTGTTGAACCTTAAAAGGTTCTACATCATAATTTGGATGATAGTTTGTTCTTAAATGTCTAGAAGCTTGTCTAATACTTTGCGGTCCAAACCTTGCACCAGGTCTATAACTAGTTCCGGAGTCAAAAGGTACGCCAACTATTGCAACATCACAGTTTTCAACATCTCTTAATTCAGGTAATCTAGCAAAGGTATTTGGTCCAGCATATCTAGGAACTTTTGTTCCACTTAATGGCTGAATTGGTTCTTTATTTCTTTCTTTTTTCATTTTATAAAAAACTAAGATAATATTATCTAAACGATTTCGTCTATATTTATTTAATGAGATTATTATTAATTTTACTTCTAACTTTACAGATAAACTCTTTAAAAGCTGATGAAATTTTTAATCTATTAAAAATTCCAAATTTAGATGTTTATAAATTAAATAATTCAAATGGTTTAAAATATTTAAATACAAAAAAAAGTTTTAAAATTGGTTTTGAGAATAATATTAAATGTAACAAAGTAAATAAAAAAAATTTAGATGAAAAATTTAATTTAATTTCAAAAAATCTATCTATATATGAAAAAGATTTTTTAAATAAAATTAATTTAAGATTTATAGTTTTATGTGAAAAACTTTATATCTCTGAAATTGGTACTGCAGGAATACCTGATCACAAAAAAAGAACATTGATTTTAGATATAAATTTTAACAAAAAATATTTTGAAAGAGTAATACACCATGAGGTTTTTCACATGATTCATAATAGCTTTGAGAATATTTTTAATGAAGAAATTTGGTCAAATTTTAATGATAAAGCTTTTGAATATGCAGAATGTTCAACATGTTCTGACCGTTTAGGTTTAGACCTTTATGATAAAACAAATGGTTTTCTTACTGAGTATTCTAAGTCAATTGCATCAGAAGATATGGCTGAAGTTTTTTCTTTTATAATGACAGATAAATTAAAAATAAAAAATATCGCAAAAAAAGACTCCATATTATCTAATAAAATAGAATTTATAAAAAATGGTATAAAAAAAATTGAAAATTTTAAATTGTAATGATTAAAAAAATAAAAACATCAGTTTCTGAAAAAATATTATTTATATTTTTAATTTTACTAGGAGTTTTTTCTTTTAGTTTTTTTTTTATAATAAACAATAAATGTCTTTTTGTAAAAAATGTTGATCCTGAAAAAATTCAATTTACCAATCGAAAAAATATTGCAATTATGAATGTAGAATGTGGAAACGTTATTATAGAACTTAATCCCAAACTTTCACCTAATGCTGTCGAAAGATTTAAATATCTAATACAAAATGAATCTTATAATCGTTCAGCTTTTTATAAAGTTATAGAAGATACTCTTATACAAGCAGGTGATCTGGAATTTGGAAATATTGATAACATTAATTATTACAAAGTTGGAAGTGGGAAATCTGGTTTGGGCACTTTAAAATCGGAACTTAATGAAAGTTTTAAGTTTGATGAAGGAAGCGTAGTATTTGCTAGAAATGAACAATTTAACACTGAAGATAGTGAATTTTTTATAACATTAAAAAAAATTCCTTTATATGTTGGTGAATATACTCCCATTGGAAAAGTAATTTATGGACTAGATGCTTTAAAAAAAATTAAAGTTGGGAACAAAGTACAATATGTTTTAAGGCCAGATTTTATTAATTATTTCAAATTACTTGAATAGGACTATCAAAAATACAATAATTATAGCCGTTCCATAATAATACGGCATCTTTTTTTTCCAAGATATTAAAATATCTGATGCATTTTTCATTTGTTTTTTTGTTAATTTTTTTTTCATAAATTATTAATTTACTAAGGGTTTGCCGGTAGCCAAAGTATGTTTAATCCTTTCTTGAGTTTTGTTACTTTCTATAAGTTTCATAAAGGCATTCAGTTCTAATTTATACAGGTCATCTTCGCACAGTTCCTTGTCAATATCAGTTTCTCCTCCACTTAAAACATTGGCTAATTCTTTTCCAACTTCCAAACCATGATCTAAAATAACTTTATCGTTATAAAGTTTTTCTAAAAGCTTAATCATTTTTTCTTTAAGAGGCTTTCCAGATAATTTAAATTTACACTCCTTAGGTGGAGAAAATTCTTTATTATTCTCTAAAATTTCTTTTGAAATAGATAGCAATCTATTTCTACTCATTATTTTTTTATCTTCGGGTTTTAAATATTTTAAAGGCTCAGCTTCTATTGCTGAGGTAGCTGTTTTAGCATAACCAATAATATCAAATACTTTTAATGGCGCATAATCTGGATCATTTTTTGCTTCTTCAGTTTGTGACCATCTCCATAGCATTTCCTTGCAACCTCCTCCTGCTGGGATTAAACCAACAATAGTCTCTACAAGGCCAACTACTATATTAGTATGTGATACAACAAAATTACTTTGACAAAGAACTTCAAAACCTCCTCCAAGAGCCAAACCAGAAGGTGCTGATATTACAGGATACTTCGAATACTTTAGATGTTTGCAGGTTTCCTGAAAATATCTTACGAATTTCTCAATAGATCTAAAATCTCCTTTTTTAGCAAAGTCCATTGTATATGATAAATTAACACCTGCTGAAAATTGCATTGCTTCATTAATTATTATTAATGGTTTATCAGTCGCATTTTTTAAACTATCCATAGAATCATAATCCAGTGCATTAGCTTTTGTTGTGAATTCAACAATATTAAAATCATTGAATCTATAAATTTCGGCTGAGTTATTTTTGTCTACTTTTGTCGCTTGAGGTTTAATTTTACCAAGTGTTTCTAAATCAGTATATAATTGTCTTCCACCATAAAAATTTTCATCTTTTGTTTTTGAAAGATTTTCTAAAAATTTATTATTTTCATAAGATTCAATTTTTTCAAAGAAATTTTTAACTCCTATTTCTTTTAATATTTCAAAAGGGCCTTTGGTCCAATTAAAACCTAATCTCATAGCCTCATCAATATCATTAAATTTATCAGTAATTCCTGGAACCAATGAAGATGCATATTTAATTATTTTAGAAATAACTGACCAAGCATATTCTCCAAATTTATCTTTTCTGTTAATCAAATTTACAATATCCATTTTTTCTGATCCTAAGTTAAATTTTTTTGAAATAGAATATTCTCCAGTTTCTAAATTAATTCCTTCTAAAACTTTTTTATTGTCAGTTTTATTCATTCTATAAAAACCACCTTTACCTTTTCTTCCTGTGTAACCAGTTTCTATAAGTTTTTTGACTAATGGTATTTCTTTTGCAACTTCTTGAAATTCATCATTTTCAGGTAGTTCTTTAATAAAACTTTTCAAAACATCAGCCATCAAATCTATTCCAATTAAATCATACAAACCAAAAACTCCAGTTTTTGGTATTCCCATTGGTCTGCCAAAAACCGCATCGGCTTCTTCAATTGTTAGTTTCATTTTAAACGCTTCAGTCATTGCAATTTGCATAGCGTAAACACCTATTCTATTTCCGAGGAAACCTGGTGTATCATTACAAATCAACGTTCCTTTTCCTAAATCATTTTCACAAAATTTTTTTAAAGAGTTTATTTTATTTAAATCGTTATTTTCACTTTTAACTATTTCTAAAAGATCCATATACCTAACAGGATTAAAGAAATGAGTAATACAAAAATCTTTTTTTTCTTCTTCTGAAAGTTTTTCAGATAAAACTTTAATTGGAATTGATGACGTGTTAGAAGATACTATTGATCCAGATTTTCTTTCTTTAAATATTTTTTCGTAAATATTGTGTTTTATATCTATTCTTTCAACAACAGCTTCTACAATCCAATCTGCTTCACTAACTTCTTTGAAGTCATCATTAATATTCCCAACATTAATATTATTTATTTTTGACTTATCTATTAGTAAAGGTGGTCTTGATTTTAAAATTCTTTCTCTTGCTTTTTCGCTTATATCGGTAGTTAAATCTAATAAAACTACTGGAATATTAGCATTACAAAGTTGCGCAGCTATACCACTGCCCATTGTTCCAGAACCAATAACAACAACTTTTTTAATTTCCATTTTGTTTCTTTTCTAAATCCTTAATGTTTATATGACATCTTATAGCATTTCCATTATCGCCAATTTGCCACGGTGGAGTTTCATTTTTACATTGATCACCTAGAAATCTTGGACAACGACCTTGGAAACAACATCCTTTTTCAGGAGGTTTATCTTCAACAATATCTTCTGCAACAAGTTTCGGTTTTATATCAGGATCAGGTTCTAAAACTGCACCTAACAAAACTTCTGTATAAGGATGCGATGGAAATTTATAAACATTTTTTGATGGTCCAATTTCACACAATCGGCCTTGATATAAAACTGCAACTCTATCACTTATAGCTCTTACAACTGCAAGATCATGAGAAACAAAAATATAAGTAGTACCAAAATCTTCTTTCAATTTTTGAAGCAAATTAAGAACTGCTGCCTGCACAGATACATCAAGAGCTGAGGTAACTTCGTCACAAAGTATTATATCTGGTTTTGCTGCAAAAGCTCTTGCAACTGCTACTCTTTGTTTTTCGCCTCCAGATAATTGTCTAGGATATCTGCTCATATAAAATTTACCAAGTCTTACTTTTTCAAGAAGTTCAATGATGTTTTGTTTTAATTCTTCTCCAGATAAACCAAAATATAATTTTAAGGGCTGTGCAAGAATTTCTTCAACTGTATGATTTGGATTTAAAGACTCATCAGGATTTTGAAAAATTAATTGTATGGCTCTAAGGTCACTTGAATTTCTTTTCTTCACATCATTTGATAAAACCCTATCTTTATCAAATTTTATTTTACCTTCTTTAGTTCTAAGTAAACCAGCAATTGATTTTAAAATAGTTGACTTTCCGCTTCCTGACTCGCCAACAAGAGCTATTGTTTCTCCCTTATTAATATCAATATTAATATCTTTTACTGTTGGATTTGTATCTGTTATTTTATTAAATATTTGGTCTAATAATTTTTGTTTTGCATAACTTATTGAAACATCAGTTAAATTTAATATTTCATTTACTTTGATATTTTTTTCATTTCTTTTTATATTTGATTGGTTTTCACTTTTCTGTTTAATTAATTTTTTATAATTAAAACATCTAACGCTTGTTTTTAATTCATTAATATACTCAAGATCAGGTGAATTTTTTTTGCATTTATCTTCTGCTAAATTACATCTATCATAAAAACTACACCCCTTTTTTTTGGTTCCTGGCTGAGGTTGGCTTCCTGGCATTGAGTCTGGTAGGCCAGCCAAAGATAATTTAGGAATAGATTTTAAAAGACCATAAGTATAGGGATGAATTGGTTGTTGTAAAATATCTCTTGTAGGTCCTTCTAAAACAATTTCTCCCGAATACATTACAATAATTCTATCACTAACTTGTGCTATAGCTCCAAGATCATGACTTACATAGACCATTGAAGTTCCAGTATCTTTTGCAATGAAATTTAAAAGTTCTAAAACATGTGCTTGTGTTGTTACATCCAAACCTGTTGTAGGTTCATCTAATAAGAGTAAGTCTGGGTTCCCCGCTAAAGCCATGCCTACTGCAACTCGTTGTTGTTGACCACCAGATAGTTCATGAGGATATCTTAGTGCTATAGTTTCCGGAGAAGGAAGCCTAACTTTATTGAGTAATTCCGAAATTTTTTTATCCCTGTCATTCTTATTTAAACTTGTATGTAATTTTAATGCTTCATCTATTTGGTAACCTATTTTTAAATTTGGAGTTAAAGATTGGCCTGCATTTTGAGGTATCATAGCTATTTTTCTTCCTCTAATTTTTTCTAACTCTCTATTATTCATATTAAGAAGGTTAGATGAGTTAAATATACATTCGCCTTCCATTTTATATAGACCTTGTTTAACATAACCCATCATTGCTAATGCAAGTGTACTTTTTCCAGATCCAGACTCTCCAACTATACCAACAGTCTCGCCTTTTTTTATATCTGTAGTGATGTTTTTAAGAATTGATATCTCATGACCCTTTTGACTTTTAAAACCTACAGATAAATTTTTAACTTTTTGAATTATTTCTTCCATAATTTATACCGGGGCCTTAGTTGATCTATCAATTCCTAATGCTTTAGCGAATGCATCTGCGGTTAAATTTATTCCAATTATTAAACTACTCAGTCCTACTATTGGAGCAATCACAGCCCAATAAGCAAAGGACATTAGTCCTCTAGCGTTTGAAATCATCAATCCCCAATCTGGAGTTGGAGGGCTTACGCCAAATCCTAAAAATGACAAAGAGCTAAATCCAAGCAACATCCAAGACCATCTCATTGCTCCCTCAACTAATATTGCATCTCTTACATTTGGTATTATCTCATTCCAAATTATAGAAAGATTACTATGTCCTCTAGCACGTGCTGAAACTATAAAATCCTTTGCAATTACATCGTGGGTTGCAGCTCTTGCAACTCTAACTATTCCTTTACCATAAAAAAAACCAAGCGCAGGAATTAAGACTTCAGTTGAAGTACCCAATAAAGATACTATTAATAACATTGCTAATATCCATGGGATTGATAAAAAAGCATCTACAATTCTCATGACTACATCATCTACTTTACCTCCAACCAATCCACAAAAAATTCCTAATAAACCACCCCAAAGTAAAGCTATTAAAGATCCAAAAAAAGTTATTGTAAGAGCAGTTCGTCCTCCCATAATTGTTCTTGTAAAAACATCTCTTCCTAAGCTATCAGTTCCAAACCAATATTCTGAAGATGGTGCTTGAAGCATAAGAGAAGGGTCAATTGCTTTGAAATCGTATGGTGCCAAATATGGACTCGAAAAAGCCAATAAAATATGAAAAAATAAAATACTTAAACCTATAAATCCAGATGGCTTAGATGCCATAGTCACCAACACCTCTGAAATTTTATAGAAAATACTTTTTTTTTTGAATTCTGACGATTTTTTTGTTTCCATATTATTTTCTAATTTGTAAAGTTTTTAATCTTGGATTTAACATTAATGTCAATAAGTCAGCTATTAAGTTTATGCTCACATAAATCGATGCAAGAATAATTGCCAAAGCTTGTACGGTTGGTAGATCTCTATTAGATATAGACTCGATTACTAAACGTCCTAAACCAGGATAATTAAATACCACTTCTGTAACAACAACTCCTCCTAAAAGCCAAGCAATGGTCAATGCAACAACATTTATTGCTGGCAATAATGCATTCGGTAAAACATGTTTGAAAACCATTTTCCAGTAAGGCACTCCTTTTAGGATTGCCATTTGGACATAATCACTTGCCATAACTTGAATAACACTAGACCTAACCATTCTAGCCATATGAGCAGTCATTATCATTGCTATTGCTATTACTGGTAAAATTATATTCGGAAGTAATTCAGTTATAGTAACGTCTGTGGGTACTATCACTATTCCAGGAAGCCACTCTAACCAAATAGCTACTATTAAAATTAATAAAGTGGCACTTATAAATTCTGGAATTGTCATTGCAAATATTGTTACTGTAGAAATTGTAATATCTGGCAATTTATCTCTCCAAAGTGCTGTGATTATGCCAAGTATTAGTGCTATTGGAATTCCAATTATTATTGCTGCTGACGCTAAAACCATAGAATTTTTTACTCTTGGTCCTAAAACCTCGTTAATTGGCATTTGTCCACTTAAAGAATATCCAAAATCACCTTGAATTACACTGAAAGCCCAAGAAAGATATCTTTCATGAGCAGGAATATCTAATCCTAATCTTTTATAACATGCTTCTAATGCTGCCCCATATGCTTCACGCTCAAGATAAGTAGTACAAGCATCACCAGGCAAAACTTCAGTTCCAACAAAAGTAATTAATGAAACTATAATTAATGTGATTAAACCAAGTAAAATTCTTTTTATTATTAAAAAAAACATAATTAAGATTATTGTTCTTAATTTTAAAAATAAATATTAATAGATGAAACAATTTTACAGGCCTTAAATTAAGGCCTGTAAAATATAATTTGTATTAATCTACTTGTACTCTATGCCATCTAACTGAAAAAACCTCAACTTCATCAAGATTTTTTACTTTAGAAGATGTAACTACTAATTTAGATACATGATATGGAATCATCGTTCCAGATTCTTCCCATAAAGTTTTCTGTGCATTTTGATAGGCTTTTTTTCTTTTATTGAAATCAAGCTCACCTCTAGCATCTGATAAATTTTTATCAAATGAAGCACTTTTATAAAAAGACTCATTCCATTTTGCACCACTATGATAAATTTCATGTAATGCGCTATCAGCAGGTCTTTCGTTCCAACGAGTCATAGCAACAGCTTTTTTCATCCATGTCTCTTTCCAATAACTTTTTGAAGGAGTCATTTGAATGTCTGCTTTTATTCCAGCTTTAGCAAGTTGTTGTTGCATTACTTCAGCAATTGTTGGCCACGTTGGTTCTTTAGTAGAAACATGAATTGTCATCTCAATTCCATTTGGATATCCAGCTTCTTTTAAAAGTTTCTTAGCTCCATTAATGTCTTGGCCACACTTCATATTAAGACGATATTGATCCGATGGTGCTACAGGTGTGTCGCAAGCGACAGTTGCTGCTCCACCCATAACAAGATCAACTAATTCTTGTCTGTCCACAGCTAAACGAACAGCTTTTCTAACTTTTGGATTATCAAAAGGTGCTGTATCAGTTCTCATAACCATTCCTCTCCAGTTTCCTGTTGGAACTACTGAAACATTAAATTTAGAATTACCATCAAATATTTTTTTCTGAGCAAATGGAACATATCTATTCATGTCAATTTGACCTGTAAGAAGAGCTTGTACTCTAGCTTCTCCATCTGGTATTGCAATTATATGAACTTCTGCAAGTCCAGGTGCACCTTCCCAGTAGTCTGGATTTGCTTTTAAAATTGTTGTTCCTTCTGCATCAAATTTATCCACTATAAAAGGACCAGTTCCTATTCCAGTTTGCCCAATAGTATCTCCAGATCCTGAAGGAATCATTCTTAATCTATAGTCTGTTAATAATAATGGAAAATCAGCAAATGAAGTATTTAATTTCATTTTTACTGTATGTGAATCTACAACTTCAATATCGGTTACAGAACTCATACTTTTTTTTGCTGGCGATCCAATATCTGGATCTTTAACTCTCATTAGAGAATATTTTACATCCTCTGCATCAAAATCTGAACCATCATGAAATTTAACTCCTTTACGAAGATTAAAAGTCCACTCAGTTGCATCTGAATTTCCAGACCAATCTGTTGCTAGTTCAGGCGATGTAACTCCATCAAGATTTTTTCTTACCAATCTATTTTGAGTCATAATTACTACTTGGAATAAACGTCCTTTCGTAATTGCGTCTAAATTAGTATCTTTTCCAAATCCAAGATCGTGTGATAATTTAAAAACTCCACTTGATGCATTGGCTGAAGAAAATGCTACTAACAGAGATATCAAAGAAACTGATATCAATTTTATAATGTTTTTCATATTTTTCCCTCTCGTTAAAAAACGGCAAGTTAACAATTTGAGGCATGGTTAGCAACAGGCAAAATTGCTACGTTTTTATTGATTGTATTTGATAGTTAAACTAATTTGCATGATTAAATAAATGAACAAAATATTAAATAAGTACAGGTTTACTGTTAAACCAAGTATTTCTGAAGGAGAAAGTGCTTTAGAATTAGCTAGAACAATAGGTTTGCATCCTTTAACTTATCAAGAATTACCTTTCAATCCAGAATATTCAATTTATGCTGGCCGCCTAACTCCTGAAAAACTTTCTAATGCAACAGCAGATGAAATGTATTGGAAAATAAGACAAGAATTAATTTTTCGACATACTGGAGAACATCCTTATGAAATCTCAGGACCTGATGCATTAAACTTTTTGCAAAAGATATTTCCAAGAGACATTTCTAAAATTAAAATTGGAAGATGCTCTTATCAATTTGCCTGTTATCACGATGGAGGCATGATCACAGATGGAATATTATTAAGGATAGATCAAAACAAGTATTGGTTTGCACAAGCTGAAGGAGACATGTTTTCCTGGTACAAGGCTCAAGCAGAAGGTTTAAATGTAAAAATTGATGAACCCAATGTATGGGTTAGTCAAGTACAAGGTCCAAGATCTATGGAACTTCTAGACCTTTTAACCAAAACAAATATTTCTTCAAATTGGAAATATTTTGATTGGAAAGAGGTTAATATTTCAGGAGATAAAACTATAATAAGTCGTTCAGGCTTTAGTAATGAACTTGGATGGGAAATATATTTTCGACCAGAAAATAATATAGAAAAATTAGGAGATCTAATACTTGAAGAAGGTTCCAAGTTGGGAATGATACTAACGGCTACTCCGGTATTTAGATGCAGAAGAATTGAAGCTGGTCTTTTATCTGCTGGTCAAGATTTTACAAATAAAACAAATCCATATTCTGTGGGACTTGGAAGATTTGTTGATATAGATAAAGAAAATTTCATCGGCAAAGAAGCTCTGCAAAAAGCAAATAAAAAATGTAGAACTTGGGGTATAAGAATTGATGGAGGGACTGCTAATAGAGGTAAAAGTTTAAAAATAAATAGTAAAGTTGTTGGAGAAGTTACTTCAAGCACATGGTCGCCTTATCAAGTTTGTGGTGTTGGAATTGTTCATATGCATAACAGTGATTTAGGCCCAGGAACAGTTCTTGATGTTGATTGTACAAATGGAAAAATTCATAAAGGAGAATTATGTAAACTTCCAATGTACGATATTAAGGGCGAGATTGTCAGAGGAATAAATAAAGATGTTCCAAAAGAACCAAGTCCATGGTCAGGAATAAAAAAAAAATAATATCTATTGGTGGAGGAGGATTCACGCATGAAACAGATGAAAGTCTGGATCAATTCTTATTAAGTCAATTAAGTATAGAAAATTTTAAAATTGGATTTTTACCTACCGCAAGTAAAGATAATCAAAAAAAAATTGATTTATTTTACAAAAGATTTGAAAATTCTAATTCAGAATTATCACACTTTAATCTTTGCTCTAAAATAGAAGGTTTTAGAGACTGGCTTTTAAGTAAAGATATAATCTATGTTGGAGGAGGAAATACTTTTTACATGCTAGAAATTTGGGAAAAAAATAATTTAATAGAAATATTTAAAGAAGCTCACAATAAAGGAATAATTTTATCGGGTGTTAGTGCAGGAGCGGTATGTTGGTTTGATTGGATTTTATCAGATTCGAAAGGCTCAGGATTAAAACCTTTAAGAGGTATAAATTTAATTTCTGGTAGTTGCACTCCTCATTCATCTGATGAAGGAAGAATAAATCAATTTCAAAAGGATATTAAAAACAATAAGCTGCCCGAAGGAATAGCTATCGATGATGGTGTAGCAGTGCTTTTTATTGACGGAAAAGCAACAGAAGTTTATTCTTCAAGAAAAAATCATGATGCATATTATATAAATAAAAATAAAAAAATTAGTCTAAAAGATCATATAAAAACAATTTATGAGTGAAAAAATCATACCGAGTAAAAAAATACATAGTCTTGATGATGCGCGTAAACTTGCAAAAAAAAGACTTCCAAAAATGTTTTTTGATTTTGTTGATGGGGCTGCAGGAGATGAGAAACTTTGTGAATTAAATAGTACTGCATTAGATCAAATAAGACTTGAACCAAAAGTTCTTAGAAATGTTGAAAAAAGAAATTTAAGTAAAAAATTTTTTGATATCAGCTATGGTCTTCCTTTTGGGTTTGCGCCAATGGGGATGTGTAATTTGACTTGGCCTGGTGCAGACAAAATGCTGGCTAAAGAAAGTATAATTAACAATATTCCAACATGTGTATCTATGGCATCAACAACTGCTTTGGAAAAAATGTACGAATTTACAGAAGGAAGATCTTGGTTACAGTTATACATATTTCAAGATGAAAAATTTGTAATGGAATTATTAGATAGAGCAGAAAAAACTGGATATAAAACATTGGTATTAACAGTAGATGTTCCAATTCAATTTAGAAGAGCTAAAGATGATAAAAATGGATTTACAGTTCCATTTAAAATTGGACCTAAACAATTTATTGATTTTGCAACCCATCCAAGTTGGTCAATTTCAACTTTATTGTATGGCATTCCAAAACCAATGAATTATGAAACTTCAAAAAGTGGAAATAAGTTTGTTAGAAGTGAAAGCAGAGGATCGACTGATTGGGAAACTTTAAAAAGAATAAGAAATGCATGGAAAGGAAAATTGATAGTAAAAGGAGTAATGTCTCAAGACGATGCTTTAAAAATCAAAGAAGAAGGAGCTGATGCTATTCAAGTTTCAAATCATGGTGGAAGACAGTTGGAAAGTGCGACTTCTGCAATTAATGCATTGCCATTAATTAGAAAAGCTGTAGGGCCAGAATTTCCTTTAATTTTTGATAGTGGAATTAGAAGTGGTGGTGATATTGTTAGAGCTCTTGCTTTCGGTGCAGATTATGTCATGATCGGAAGACCATTAATGTACGCTATTGGAGCAGATGGTGCAAAAGGGTTAAGAAAAATTATAGAAATAATTAAAGGAGAGTTAAGCACAACACTTGGTTTAGTTGGATTAACTGATATTAATGACATTACTTCTGATATTATAGCTCAGAAATTTTTTAAAGATATGAAATATTAAAATATGGAAAAAAAAATTAGAGGTGGCGCATTAATTGCAAGAGCATTAAAAGAAAAAGGTATTGATAAAGTTTTTACTTTATCAGGAGGTTTTTGTAATCCAGCTTTAGAAGGTTTTATGGAATGCCAAATGGAAATTACAAATTGTCCTCATGAACAAATTGCGGGACACTTAGCAGATGGGTATACTAGAATTACACGTAAACCATCAGTTTGTTTAGTAGGACCTGAAGGTTTTACAAATGCTATTCCATCGATGATGGAGGCTTGGGGAGAAAGAACTCCTATAATTTATATTACTGGATCGAGTAGTTTAAAAAGACAAGGATCAGGAGGATTTAAGGAAATAGACGATGTTTCTATAGCTGCTCCTTTAACTAAGTACAGTGCTAGCATTACTGACGGAAGTAGAATTAGAGAATTTGTAGATAAAGCATATAGAATTGCAACAAATGGCTATCCTGGAGCAGTTCATTTAAGTCTACCTGTAGATATAATGTTTTCTTCTTTTGCAGAAAATGCAGGACTTGAGGAAAGACCTTTTTCACATAAAGCAAAACCAATTGCAAAAGCTTGGCCTGATCCTAATTCAATTTCTGAAATTTTAGAACTTGCATACAATTCAAAAAAACCGATTTTGATTGGTGGACACGGAATATGGTGGTCACACTCAGAAAAAAAATTAGAAAATGCTGGAAATAGCTTAAATATTCCAGTTTTTAATATTCCTTATCATCAAAAATTGCTTGGAGAAGAAGCAAACTCGTATATGGGTTTGGCTGATATCCATCAATATCCACCATCTGAATTTGCATTAAGTAATTCAGATCTAGTTCTAATGGTAGGAGCTAGATTAGATAATCAAATGAATTTTGGAAACCCTCCTTTTTTTCCAAAAAGTACTAAACTTGTTTGTATAAATGGCTCTCATGAAGAAATAGAATTTAATCGAGCTGCTGATATTAATCTCTTATGTGACCCTGGGGTTTTCTTAGATACTTTAAGTAATTTAAAGAAAAATAATAAATGGAATTTAAATAATAATTGGTTTGATGAAAATAAGAATAAAAAAAATGAATGGGTTAATAAATCTTTAAAAAATCTTGAAGTAGAAGCTGAAGAAGTAAAAAAAAATGGAGGCAAAATACATCCTCTACAATTATCTCTAGACGTTCAAGAGGTTATGGGAGAAAAAGATTGGTTAATTATAGATGGAGGAAACACACATTTTTGGTCGGAAATTGCAATAAATATTGCAGGAGCAAAAGGGAAAAAACTTGGTGGAATTTTACATCCAGGAACATTTAGTATGTTAGGTGTTGGAGTATCTTTTGCTTTATCAGCAAAAAATAATAATCCTGATTCAAATGTAATTCTTATCAGTGGAGATGGAGCTTTCTTATCCGGAGGAATGTCAATAGAAACTGCCTTTTTTGAAAATAAACCAATTGTTGTTGTTATAGATAACAATGGAGGTTTAGCTTCTATCGGTCAACAGCAAGAGCGTTTATTTGAAAGTGGAAAAAGAGTTGCAACTGATTTTAGAGATATCCCTTTCCATAAAATTTTTGAGGGCTTTGGAGGATATGGAGAACTTGTAACAAAAAGAGAAGAACTTGGTCCGGCTTTAAAAAGGGCTATTGCAAGTGGTAAAACAGCATGTGTAAATGTAAAAGCAAAACCAGTATTAAGCCCTATTGTTGCTGCAGTTGCATCTAAAAGAGAGAAATCTTCAATCGAATAATTATGGCAACTTTATCATCACATTTGTTAAATTCTGTAAACGGAACACATGCAAATAATGTAGATGTAATTATTTATCAAATTAAATCTAATGGTGAAAAAAAAGTTTTCTATGAAACCAAAACTGACAGTGGAGGAAGACTTTTAAAAGAATTTAAACTTGACGATGAAGATTGTAAATCTGATTATGAAATGGTTTGTAAAACAGGAGATTATTTTTCTGAAAAAAAAATAATTTCAGAAGTTGTTATTAAATTTAAAATGACAGATCCAAACAAAAAATATCATATTCCAATAATAATATCGCCAAATGGTTATTCAATTTGGTGGTCTGACTAAAAATTAATTTAAAATTTTTAAATATGACAAAAAATATTAAATTAAATATGTCTAGACGAATAAGAAGAACTCCTTTTACAAATAAAGTTGAAGAATGCGGGGTATCAGATTTTACTGTAGTTAATCATATGCTTTTACCTAAAGGATTTAAAAATTCAATTGAGGAAGATTATTGGCATTTAAGTCAACATGTTCAAATTTGGGATGTTTCATGTCAAAGACAAGTGCAAATTACAGGGCCAGATGCAAATAAACTTGTACAACTTATGACTCCAAGATCTTTAAAAAATATGGAAACTGGTAAATGTTTTTATATTCCCATAATAGACGAAAATGCAGGTATGATAAATGACCCAGTATTGCTAAAACTTGATGATGATATGTTTTGGATATCAATAGCAGACTCAGATATTTTGTTATGGGCAAAAGGTTTGGCTTTAGGTTCTAATTTAGATGTAAATATAATCGAACCTGATGTCTATCCTTTGGCAGTACAAGGACCTAAATCAGAATTATTAATGGCAAGTGTTTTTGGGGAAGAAATAAAAAAAATAAAATTTTTTAATTTTAAAATTTTTGATTTTTTAGGAACCAAACAAATCATAGCTAGATCTGGTTATAGTAAAGAAGATGGTTTTGAAATTTATTTTAAAGGACATGAAAATTATTTTGATAGTGTTAATTTAGGAGAACAACTTTGGGACACTATTTGGGAAGCTGGACAAAATTTTAATATTTTACCAGGCTGCCCTAACTTAATAGATAGAATTGAAGCAGGTTTGATGTCTTATGGTAATGACTTCACAATAGAAAATAATCCTTTGGAATGTAATTTAGATAAATACTGTGATCCAAAAGAAACTCATGATTTTATAGGTAAAAATGCATTAAGAAAAATTCAGTTAGATGGAATTAAGCAAAAAATGAGAGGAATTATTTTTAACGGTAAGCCTTGCGCCCCAACCGGAAAACCTCTCCAAATATTTTCAAAAAATAATGATAAAATAGGTCAAATTGCATCTGGTATTTATTCTCCTAGAATTAAAAAAAATGTTGGACTTTCAATGATTTTAAAAAATCATTGGGAAATTGGCCAAAATGTTATTGTTCAAGCCCTTGATGGAACTAAACATGAAGGAATTATAAGCACTTTACCATTTCCAAAATAATTCTATATTGTATTTTTTAAAATGTATAAATCTGTAATAGCTGGATATTCTCGATCGCCATTTACAATGGCTAGAAAAGGTGAACTCATAGATGCAAAGCCTGTAAACTTACTTGCAGATGTAATAAATAATTTAGTTTCTAAATCTAATGTTAAAAAGCAAGATATAGAAGATATTGTTGTAGGCTGCGCATTTCAGGTTGGTGAGCAATGCTTTAACATTGGAAAATTAGTAACCTTTTTAACAAATATGGAAGTTAAAACTTCAGGTATGACAGTAGATAGATGGTGCGGATCATCTATGGAAGCAATACATATAGCTGCCGGTAAAATAGCAATGGGATCAGGAAAAGTTTTTATTTGTAGCGGCGTTGAAAGCATGACAAGAGTAAATACCGGATTTGATCCAATTCCATACCCTGAAAGAGAAAAAGATAACCCAAATGTATATTTTTCAATGGGTATTACTGCAGAGAATGTTGCTAAAAAATATGATATTTCAAGAAAAGATCAACAAGAGTTTGCAATATCCAGTCATCAAAAAGCACATGACGCACAATCTTCAGGAAAATTTAAAAACGAAATTGTGCCTATAGGTAGTTGTAAAACTGATGGAAATATAAGACCCAAAAGTAATCAGGAAACTTTAGATGGATTAAAATTGGCATTTGATAAAAATGGAACTGTTACAGCAGCAACTTCATCGCCTCTAACTGATGGAGCTGCAGCTACATTAATATGTGAAGAAAATTATGCAAAAGAAAATAATTTAGAAATATTAGGAAGAATTTTATCTACAGCTGTAGAAGGTTGTGAACCAAATTATATGGGCCTTGGTCCAATTGGAGCTTCAAAAAAAGCATTGAAAAGAGCAAACTTAACTATAGATAATATAGATATCGTAGAATTAAATGAAGCATTTGCTTCTCAATCCTTAGCTTGTATTAAAGATTTAAAAATAGATCAAAAAAAAGTTAATTTAGATGGAGGGGCTTTAGCTTTAGGACATCCTCTTGGAGCAACAGGAGCAAGAATTACAGGCAAAGCTGCAGATTTACTTAAAAGAGAAAATAAGAAATATGCTCTTGCAACTCAATGTATTGGATTAGGAATGGGTATCGCAACTATAATTGAAAGTGTAAATTAAAGTAAACTTGGAAGCCAAGTTGAAAAAAATGGGAATAAAATCATAAGAATACCGTAAATTATACCAATAATAGTAAATAGCGGAACTTCTCTAAATGCTTTAGCTGGATTTTCTTTTATAACTCCTGCTGCAGTATATATTCCTACACATACAGGCGGTGTAATCATTCCTATTCCTGCAAAAGCAACAAAAACAACATACAAGTGTAATAGACTTTGATTAAATGAGAGAGTTAATGCTGCAAAAATTGGTACTGTTAAGTAGAATACTGGAACAATTTCTATAAATGTTCCCAAAATTAAACAAATAGCTCCTAACATAATCCAAAATAAATTTACGCTAACGCCCATATCGGTAAAATATGTAATTATTTTTTGTGGAGCCTGAGTGTAAGTAAGAACAACACTTAGAAATGTTGCTGTAGCAATAATAGAAAATATCACAGCAGTAATAATTGCTGTTTCTTTAAGACAACTGATCAAAGAAGATAGAGTTAGCTCTTTATAAATTAAAAAACCTATAGTCACCGCATAAACACCTGCAACTGCTGCTGACTCTGATGGCGTTAAAAAACCCGCATAAATTCCACCTAAAATTATTACTGGAGTTATAAGAGCTGGCAAAGCAGAAACAAAAGAACTTATTCTTTCTTTAAATGTAGCTTTTTTATCTGTTTTTATATGCCTGCATTTAAATAAAACTAACAGGACCATCAAAACAAGAAGGATCAAACCCGGAATGACACCTGCGGCAAAAGTTTTAGAAACAGGTACATATGTAAGTGCACTAAATAAAATAGCAGCATTCGAAGGCGGTATTAAAGCTTCAAGTAAAGCAGCCGATGCAGCTAATACTACTACAAATGGAGTAGGATAACCTTGTTCGATCATTTTAGGCATCATGATAGTTCCAACCGCAGTTATTGCAGCGAGTATTGATCCGCAAAAAGCTGCAAAAAATCCCATTGCAATAACCATTGCAACACCTAAACCTCCTGGCCAATGTCCAACTAATGTTGTTGCAAATTTTACTAATCTTAATGCGGCACCGCCTTTTAACATAGCCATTCCGCTAAATATAAACAATGGAACAGCTATAAGAACGTGTTTAGTTAAAGCGCCAAAAGATACTTGAATTAAGACTGACCAAGGAAGATTAAGTCCGCCAATGGCAGCTATGGAACTACCTAAACCAAAAACTAAGAATATAGGAACAGAAATTATAAGTGTTATTAATGATAATATAAATGCAATTGTAAACATAAATTCAAATTAGCGATTAAATAAATCTGAAATATTATCAAACATTAATTCTAGTGATGCTAAAGCTAAAATTAAGAAACCAACTGGAAAAGCTAAGAACATCCACCATATTGGAATACTAATTTCAATTTCCATTACTTGGCCTAATTTGTAATACATTATTGTAGCATCCAGTCCTGCTTTAAAAAAAATACAAGCTGAAATAAACGCAATTAAATTAACAACAAAAAATAAAATTTTTTTGATTTTTTCAGATACTAAAGGAGTTAAAAAATCTACTTTTATATGTTGACCTTTTTTTAATAAAGGTGCGAGTAATGGAAAAACTAACCAGCTAACTAAAACAGGTGGTAATTCTATAAACCAAGCAAATCCTGTTCCCGTTATAAATCTTGTAGTTGCGCTTAAAAATAAAGCTGCAACCATTATAAATATAATTGTTATTGCGAGAGTTAACGTAGCAGAAGCAAGAAAATTGTTAACTGCTCGCAATAATTTCATTTTTAGACTAAGTTAATAACTTACTCTAATTACTTTTTGCATACTCTTGAGCTGCAAGTAAAGCATCTGAGTCAATCATTTTAGCCATAGCAGGCATAACTTTATCTTTCATCAGCTTATCAAATTTTGCTTTTTCAGCTCCTGAAAGTGTAGTTACGACACCTCCTCTGTCTTGGAATTCTTTAAGAACAGTTTCACCATGATCCATAATTCCGTCTGTTGAAAGAGTTCCTACTTCTTTACCAACATCCATAATTATTTTTTGTAGATCTGCTGGTAAACCATTAAACCATGTAGAATTTGCCATTATATAAGCGTCGGCATAATATTGATAAGGCTTTTGAGCATATTTTAAAAATTCCCACCAGCTATATGCTTTAATACTTCCTGGAGGACTATTTATTGTATCAATCATTCCAGACTGTAAAGCATTATATACTTCTCCAGTTTTTAAAGAAACACGATTTGCGCCAAGAGCATCCCACATAGGTTCTTCACTTTTAAGCAATCTTCTTGCTTTCAAACCTTTCATAGCATCAATACCAGTTAATTCTCTCGCACTAGAAATTGACATTACAGGTCCAACAGGATTGTACATAATTAATGTTGAATTAGTTTTTTTCGTTAAATCTCCCCAAATTTCTTTTCCTTTAGAAGAATTTTGAAAAAAACCTCTTTGCTGTTCCCAAGAATTGAAAAGACCAGGAAATGAAGCAACATTAAAGTTTTTATTTATTGGAGGAAAACTAACAACTCCAACTATACCACCAAGCTCAACCGCTCCTGATGTTACTGCTCCCATTACTTCTCTTATTCCAAATAATTGTTTAGATGGATAAACTTCTATTTTTAATTTTCCTTTTGCTCTTTTATTTACTTCGTCAGCAAAAATTTGTGCGTGTTTGGCACTATGGTGTTTTGGAGCCCAATGTACCGAAAGTCGTCCAACTATTTCTGCGTAAGAAGCTGTAGAAGAAATTACAAATGAAATTAAAAATAAAAAGCTAATAAATGTTTTATATAAAGATCTTAATTTAATCATATTTATACCCCTCGTTATATTTTTAAAAATAAGATTGTAATAACTAGTCAGAAATTAACAACGTAAAATGTTGATTAAAAATAGTCTTTTTTAAGAGAAATAGCCTATCTATTAATTCCTCTAAGTCTTTCAGATCTTCTTCTAATAAGTTCTGCAGTAACAAGAACTAATACGGATAAAACTATTAAACATGTTGCAACAGCTAATATAGTTGGGCTTAATTGTTCTCTTAAACCTGTCCACATTTGAATCGGTATGGTTGTGTTTTCTAACCCAGCCAAAAATAAAACAACCACTACTTCATCAAAAGATGTAACAAAAGCAAATAAACCTCCTGATATTACTCCAGGTAAAATTAATGGTAATGTAATTTTTAGGAAAGTATTAACTGGATTACTGCCTAAACTTGATGCTGCTCTAGTAACACTATGATCAAAACCAGATAATGTAGCTGTAACTGTAATTACAACAAATGGAGTACCAAGAATTATGTGTGCTAGTATAATTCCTAAATGAGTTGCAGCCAACCCTACTTTTGCCATAAAAAAGAAAATTGCAACTCCAGAAATTATAAGTGGAACAATCATTGGTGATATTAGTGTTGCCATTATCAAACCTTTGTAAGGCATATGTCTACTACTTAAACCGAGCGCAGCCACAGTTCCAAGTACTATAGATCCCATTGTTGCAAATATAGCAATAATGAAACTATTTTTTGCGGCAGCTCCCCAAGGGTTTTTGGTTCCATAAATCATATCTTCATACCATCTTAATGAAAATGCATCAGGATCAAGCCTTTTCATTCCATCTGAGAAAACTAAAAATTCTTCAGCATTAAATGATAATGGAAATATTACAAATAAAGGAGCTATTAAAAAGAAAAACACAAAACCGCAAATAAGCAAATATGTGTAATGCCAAATTCTATAATGTGGTTCTGTATATTTTGGTAAAGCCATATTTATCCTAATTTAATGTTATCAATTCCCACAAGTTTATTATAAATCCAATAAACAACTAAAACACCTGTTAGCAACATTAGTCCCATAGCTGAAGCAAAACTCCAATCTAAAGTAGCTTTCATGTGGTAAGCTATTTGATTGCTGATTAATGTTCCTGATGCACCTCCAACAAGTGCTGGGGTTATATAATAACCAATTGCAAGTATAAAAACTAACAAACATCCAGCCCCAATTCCGGGTATCGTTAGCGGAAAATAAATTTTCCAAAATGCAACAAATGGTGTTCCACCTAATGATTTTCCTGCTCTCATTAAACTTGGAGATATAGTTTTCATAACGCTATAAAGAGGCAAAACCATAAAAGGTAATAGAATTTGTGTCATTGCAACATATGTGCCTGTTTTATTGTACATCATTTCTGGTCTATTATCGTCCGCAACTAACCCTATCCAAACAAAAAAGTCATTTACAATTCCTTGTTGTTGTAACAATATCATCCAACTTGCAGTTCTGACTAGGAGCGAAGTCCAAAAAGGCAAAAGAACACAAATCATTAATAAATTACTGTATTTCATTGGCAAAGTTGCAAGCAAATGCGCAATAGGATAACCCATTAAAAAGCAAAAAAGCGTAACAAAGAATGCTACTTCTAAAGTTCTCAACCATAAAATTCTATGAATTCTTCTGTCTTCCTCTACCTGAACAATTTTTCCATCTTCATTATAATACATATCCATACCTTTTAAGTATTTTGCCATTGTGTATGGAGGAGCGGTTCTTTTGATCGCTTGCCAATATT
>CACHJL010000009.1 GCA_902580135.1 uncultured Pelagibacteraceae bacterium
AATTGACTATTTTTTTATGTTTGCTAAAAACTTTTTAGTTTTAGTAAACTTTATTTTAAAAAATATTAATTTCTTTTCTAAACCAAAAAAAATTGAAAATAATAAGCCCATTTTTGTAAGTTTTTTTTCTTATACCAATAAGAAAAATGCTTTGAAAGGAAATTACGTTTCTGAATATTGGAAAGGTTTTAGATATACTAAAAATAAAAATTGGCTTCATCTATATGACAGTTCCCCTGAGTACAAAAGTTCAAATGAAGTAAGAAATTATATTAAAAAAATTAATAATAAATCAAAAGTAATAAATCATTTTTTTTTAGAGGATTATTTGACTATTAGTGTAGTTATACAATCCTTATTTAAAATTTTAAGTATTTATGTTTTTATTATTAAATCAAATTCTCAATTAAAAAATAAAAGTAGTTATTATAATCAATACTACAAATTTTTTTTTGAAGAAATTATTTCATTTTCTTTTTTCAGAAATATACTTTTATTTTATCAATTTAAAAAATTTTTTAAAAAAAATCAAATAAATTCAAATATTTTTTTCTGTATGGAGAACCAACCATGGGAAAAAATTTTACTTTATTTTTTAGTTAAAAATAAATACCGTTCAAAATCATATGGTGTTATTCACTCTTCAATAAGATTTTGGGACTTAAGATTTATGAATTTTAAGGATAATAAGAGAAATATAAATGGATATCATAATCCAAACATGATTTTATCTAACAGTAAGTTTGGAAGTAAAATCTTAAAAGAAAATGGTTATAAAAAAAAAATAATTATAAATGTTGAAACCTTAAGATATTTAAACTTAAAAGATAAAAAAAAACTAAGATTAAACAAAATTAAAAATACAAAAAAAAATGTACTATTTCTGTCTGACTATGATGATGATTGTAATAATTTTTTTAAACAAATAATTCATTCATATAAAGATCACAAAGATAAATTTATCTATCTTAAGTGTCATAAATTAAAACCCATTAAAATTTTTCAAAAAAACCTAAAAATAATTAATAATTTAAATGAAATTAGAAAAAAAATTGATTATGTTGTTGTGTCAAATATGACTGCAGCAGCATTAGATTTATATTATGAGGGAATTAAACCTTTTGTTTATTTAAAATATAATGATTTAGATTATTCTCCATTATACAGATTTACTAATTACTCAACTTTTTCATCGATAGAATCTCTCAATCAATTACTTAAGAAAAAGAAATATACATCTAAAAAGAAAATAATGAATGAAATAAGATTTAAGAATTATTTTATAATTGATAAAAAATTAAGTATATGGAAAAAGTTACTAAATTATGATTCTAAAAAATAAAACAGTTTTTATCACTGGAGTTGGAAATGGTATAGGTCTTGCTATTTTAGAAAAAGTTATTGCTGATGGAGGATATGTTTATGCCCTTACTCGAACAAAAAAAGATGTAAAATTATTTCAAAATAAAAATATTAAAATATTTTTTGGTGATGCAAGTAATACTAATCTAGTAAAGAAAATTTTGAATCAATCTATAAAAGATAAAAATCCTATAAATTGCATTATTAATAACGCAGGAGTAAGATTTCGAAAAGATTTTATAAAAATTCAGTCTAAAGATTTAAGATATGTTTTTGAAAAAAATTTTATTTCAATTTTTTTTATCTCTCAAATTTTTATAAAATTTTGGTTAAAAAAAAAAATAAAAGGCAATATTTTAAATATCTCTTCTATAGTTTCTGATTTAGGATTTTCTCAATTATCTCTATATGGATCTTCAAAATCTGCTATAAATAATTTGACCAAAAGTTTAGCGTCTGAATTCTCCAACAATAAAATTAGAATAAATGCAATAAAACCAGGTTTCATAAAAACAAGTTTTTATAAAAAATTTAAGTTAAATAAAAAAAAATTATATAATTGGACACTTGAAAGAACTCCATTAAAGCGATGGGGAGAGCCAAAAGAAGTTGCAAATTTAGCGAGTTTTTTAATTTCAGAAGATTCCAGCTATATTAATGGAGAAATAATTAATATAGATGGCGGCTGGAGTAATACATGAAAACAATAGGATTAATCCCTACTAGACTGAATTCAAGTCGATTACCACAAAAATGCTTATTGCCAATAAATGGAATACCTATGATCATTCATACTTACAGAAGATCAAAACTCTCAAAAAAATTAGATGAACTAATTATATGCTGCGATGATAAAAAAATTTTGTCTGTAGCAAAAAAATATGGAGCTAAAGCAATATTAACTTCTCCTCATCATACGAACGGCACAGAGAGAATTACTGAAGCTTTTAAAAAACAAAAAAAAAAATATGATTTGATAATAGATATACAGGGTGATGAACCATTAATAAGTCCATACCATATTGATCAAGTCATAATGTATCATAAAAAAAATCCAGAAGTCGACATAATATTACCCTCATTAAAAATAAAACCAGTAAATTCTACAAGTATTGTTAAAATTGTAAAAGATAAAAAAAATAATGTTTTATATCTATCAAGGGCAAATATACCGTTCGAATTTAAAGAGAATGCAAAATTTTTATATAAACATTTATCAATAATTTCATTTAAAAATAAGTCATTAATAAAATACTCATCTAATAAAAAAACCCAACTTGAAAAAATTGAAGATATTGAATTATTAAGAGCTTTAGAAATTGGTTTAAAAATAAAATCTATAAATTTAAAAGGAGATAGCTTTTCTGTTGATATTTTAGATGATTACAAAAAAGCAGAAACCTATATGAAAAAAGATAAATTATTTAAATTATATAAATAGTAAATGGATATTTCATATAATATTAATAACAACAGGCACAATATTAGTATTGAAAAAAAATTGTCACAGAAATTTATAAGTCAAATAGAACAAGCTAAATCAGATAAAAAAATATTATTAATTTATGATAAAAATATTGAAAGTAAATTTATTAAAAATTTTTATGAATTATTAAAACTTTCTGGATGTAAAATTTTTCTTCTTCAATTAGAAGGTAATAAATCGAATAAAAATGAAAAACTTCTTTTTAAAATTCTTGATTTTCTAATTTTAAAAAGTTTTACCAAAAAATCTATATTAATCTCATTAGGTGGCGGTGTATTAGGTGATGTATGTGGTCTTGCAGCATCATTATATCTAAGAGGACTAATTTTTTATCAAATTCCATCAACAATGACAGCTATGGTTGATAGTTGTCTAGGTGGAAAAACAGCAATAAATTATAAAAAGATCATAAATTCTGTTGGAAGTTATTATCATCCTTATCATGTATATATTTTTAATGATTTAATCCAAACACTTCCTAACAAAGAATTTTTATCTGGTATTCCTGAAATATTAAAATGCGGATTAATAAAAAAAAATAAAATTATCAGATATTTAAATAATAAAAAAGAAAGTATTATTGCAAGAGAATTTGAAATAATTAAAGAGTTAATTGTTGAGTCTTTGTCGACAAAAATTCACTTTTTTCAAAATGATATTAATGAAAAAAATACCAGGCTTTATTTAAATTTTGGTCATACATTTGCTCATGCTTTTGAGATGTCGACAGCTAAATTAATTAAAAATGATTATTTGCGGCATGGAGAAGCAGTAGGAATTGGAATTCTCTGTGAACTTTATTATGCTAATAGAAAAAGCAAACAAATTGATATTGTTCAAAAAATTTTATCAGATTTTAATTTGCCGATAAAGGTTCTCGATGAAAATAAATATGACTCTAAATTAATACAAAAAATTCAAAGTCAAACTTACAAATATATTTTCTTAGATAAAAAAAAAATAAATAATAATCCTCGTTATATATCTTTAAAAAAAAATTTTATTCCCAAAACCGAAGAAATGAAAAATAATGAATTAATCGATGAAACAATATTCAAATTTATAAAATGATAAAAAAACTTATAAAAAATTTAATTAGATCTTTTGGTTACAACATTCAAAAAATACCTAAAGAAGTAAATGAAATTTCAATTAATGAAATTTTAGGACTTACATTGCCATCAAATTCAGTAATATTTGACGTAGGAGCAAATCAAGGGCAGTCAATAAAAAATTTTAAAAATATTTTTCCTGACTCAAAAATATATGCTTTTGAACCATCAAAAGAGGATTTTGAAATACTAAAAAAGAAATATCATGGAGATCAAAATATAGTTTTAAATAACATTGCATTAGGAGATAAAAAAGAAAATAAATTATTTAATGTCATGCATAAGTCTGATACTTCATCATTTTTAAATTTAAATAAAAACTCTGAATGGCTTAAATATAGAAGTAAGTCATTAAAAATTCCTGAAAAAGATTATATAAAAAATACCTCTATGGTCGAAGTTGATACTATTGATAATTATTTAAAAACACAAAAAATAGATAAAATAAATTGTTTAAAAATTGATACACAAGGTTATGAGGATAAAGTATTAATGGGTTGTTTAGAGTCTCTAAAAAATAATACTATAGATATAGTGGTGGCAGAAATAATTTTTGACAACGTATATGATAAATATTTGACTTTTTTAGATTTAGAGAAACATCTAGTTACTAATAATTATAGAATGGCTGGAATTAACTTAACAAATAATAATATATTTCGAGGTCTAGTTTTCTTTGCAGATGTAATTTATATTAATAAAAATATATTAAAAAACACTAATTAAATTATTAAATCTTTAAAATGAATTTTTTTTTTGGAATTAAAGACAATCAAATTAATTGTGAATTACAAATTCCTCTTTTTCAAAACAAATCATTAAAACTTGTTAATTATAATTTGTATTCAATTTTTCCAAATAATGGATTGTGGGAAATAAATAAAATAAATGATGCAAAAAATTCTGAATTTTTTATAATAAAAAATAATGAGATCTCGAATGACAAGATTTTTTTTATAGCAAAAGATAAAGATTTGATAGAGTATGATTCATCAAAATTACAAAATTTTAATTCATATACTGACACCACACCAGCTTATAGGGCAAATTTAAAAATTGATATTAATGAGGGCGGATTTTCTTCTTATCAATCCGAGTATCCATTTGAGATGGCTGTTAAAAATGGTTCAATTTTAAGTCCTATTAATACCTTATTAGATAAAACAGCGGATAAAAATTATGTATTTATTAAGAATATTTTTGTGGACCCTATAAGCAAAGAATTTGATCTTTTCTTAATAAATTTTAAAGAGAGAAAAGTAATAAAAAAATATTTAATTAAGACAAATTATATGAATAAAATTGAAATTGATAAATCATATATTGATCCAGAAGTTTATTTATTTACAAAAGATTATTTAGGTGTGCCAATTTTTGTAAATATTAAAGATAAACATATTTCATTCGAACATACTCATCCTCCTCATGAATATATCTTAAGTGAAGATAAATTTAAACTTGTAAATAACGTAAAAAGAAAATTTAATGAAATTATATTACAAGAAAATAATTAATTCAGACTTTGGAATTAGAATTAGAAATACTTTAAATATTTCTCCTGTAGATATGTTAACATCGGAATTACATTCTGCATCAGTAAGTGACGCTTTTGTATGGCGAACAGACAATAATTTTTCAACTAAGATAAGATTTATAGATATTTTAAATTTTTTTTTTGAAAAAGAAGAAACAACAGCAAATATTCTTTTTTATGATAATAACTTTAATTACCTAAAAAAATTAAGTTTTACAAAGCTTAAAAAATTAAATGAAGTAATAATAAACAAAGAATTTTTTGGAAACAAAGAGGGGTATGGTACTTTTTATATATTTCATGATTTAAAGAATAACGAAGTACAAAAAGAACTAATTTCAAATAGATGTTATGTTGGTTTTTCTAAAAATGACCAGCATTTTTCTTATGTTCATGGCAATCTTTTAGCTAGGTATAATAGTTCAAATAATAAGAATGAAATTCAATCAGATATAATTAAAACCTCATTAATAATGAATCAAAATTATAAAATTCAAAAATATTTTAATAAAAATTTTAATAATGAAATATTTTTGACCAACCCAACGTCAAGAATAATAAATTTTAAAATCAAAAGAAATTCATATAGTTTGAAAGAGGGATGTTCATTAATAATAGATTTAAAACAAGATGACATAATAAATATAAAATCAAATTGTCTTTTTTTCAGACCAATTGTATTTAGTTATAATAGTGAATATTTTGATGTACATCATGGATAATAGTTTATAAAAAAAAATGTGAAATGCACAATAGATTTTTTTATTACATAATTAGACCACATCAAATAATAAAAAAAATAATATTAAAAATTGAAAATTTTTTCAAAAGAAAAAATTATGATTTAAAATTTTTTGAATTAAAACAGAATAATCTTTTCAAAAAATATGGTTTAATTAGAGATGATGGATTAAAAAATATTTTGCAAATTCAAAATAGGCATCAATTTCTAAAAGATGAAATGTCTTCCGAACATCAAATATTTTTTTCTGCACTTAGCTTATCAAAAAATTCAAACATTAGAGAAATATTAGAGATAGGAACATGGGATGCAAAAAATGCGTATTTATTGTCATTATTATTCAAAAACGCAAATATAGAAACTATAGATCTGAGTAAAGATCATGAGATTTTTACAAATTCATATAATAGATTTAATAAAGTAGACAAGTTTATAGAAGATAGAGATAAAATAATTTCAATGGAAAAAAGAATTTTTTTTAGAGAACTGAATTCTTTAAGATTATATGATTATCAAAAAAAATATGATTTAATTTGGATTGATGGTGCTCACGGATACCCAGTGGTTTGCATGGATATAATAAATTCTCTTAAACTAATAAATGCTAATGGTATAATAATGTGTGATGATGTTTTTATAAATAGAATTAAGTCTGACAAAATCTACCAATCGAATGCTTCATATGAAACTCTACTAGAATTAAAAAGTGAAAATATAATTAATTTTGAACTAATTTATAAAAGATTAGATGTCGAAAATAATTATGACGAAACAAAAAGAAAGTTTGTAGCAATTATAACTAAACTTTAATATGAATTTTTCTAATATTTATAAATTAGTACCACATATGCAAGTTTATAATGAACTTGGTTATAATTGGGAGCCTTTTATTATGTCTCTACAAAAACCAAATTTCAGATCTAAGGTAGTTAATACTGATAATTTTGGACTTAGATTTAATGGTTTAAAAATCAATGATAACGAATCAATTTTTAACGAACATAATAAAGAGTCTAAAAAAAAAATAGGAGCAATATTAGGAAGCTCAGCTTCTTTTGGGGTTGGTGCAAGTACCGATAATTTTACAATATCGAGTATATTAAGTGAAAAGACAGAAAATCATTTTTATAATTTGGCTGGAAGAGCTTATTCTGGATTTCAAGAAATAGTATTATTTAATTCTTTAATTAATAAGTTAGATAATTTAGAAACATTAATAGTTTTTTCAGGAGTAAACGATATCTTTTTTAATAGTTATATTGAAAAGTATGACCAAATTTTAGGACCTATTTTTTTTAATAAACAATTCAAAGAAGCTATGGTTACAAGCTCTTTAGATTGGAAAAAAAAAATGATAAAATATCTTTTTCAACCATTTTTAAGCAATGATGTTGATTGGTATAATTTAAATAAAAAAGATTTATTAAATAATTTATTTAAAAAAAATAATTTAAAATACTCAAACAGAAATAACACTGAATTAATAAAGACAATTATTAAAAGAAACTTGAGATGTTTGTCAAATATTCAAAAAGGAATGAAGGTAAAACTAATTTATTTTTTACAACCACTATCAATTTGGTGCAAAAGACAATTAAGTAATGAAGAAAATATGATATTTGAAGAATTAGACAAGATTTCTTTCAAAACAAATAATACTTTAAAATCTTTAAACTTTGACATTTATAATGATTACAATAATTATCTTGCTACAACATGCAAAGAATTGGATATAGAATTTTTTGATTGTAACAAATATTTTTCTAGTGAAAAATTTGATAAAAAATGGATTTTTTTGGATAGAATTCACATGACGGACCTAGGAAATAAATATATTGGCGAACTAATTGCTTCAAAATTAAAATGATTTATTTTTTATTAGCATTTATATTTTTAATAATTATTATTTTTATAATTAAAAGAATAAAAAAGAATAAAGAATCAAAAGATGATATCTATCCTCTTTGGTAATAAATATTGTATTAATCAGAGATGTAATAATTTTATATAATGAATTTTGTAAAAATTTTTAAAAAAAAAAAAGTTTTAATTACAGGTTTTAATGGCTTCAAAGGAGCATGGTTAAGTATTTGGTTAAACCAATTAGGTGCAAAACTATATGGTATTTCCCTAAAAAATAATGATAAAAAAAATCATTATAACTTGGTTAAAAAAAAAATTAATCTAAAAGAATTCTATATCGATATTAGAGATCGCAAAAAATTGAAAAAAACTATTCTTAAAATCAAACCTGATTTTGTTTTTCACTTAGCTGCGCAATCTATAGTATATAAATCGGTAAAAGAACCAGCGTTTAACTGGGAAACAAATGTAATAGGTTTTTTAAATATTTTACTTAGCTTATCACAATTAAAAAATAAATGTGTTGGTGTTCTAATAACAAGTGATAAATGTTACAAAAATTTAGAAAGATTAAAAGGTTACTCAGAGGAAGATATACTTGGTGGAATAGATCCTTACAGCGCATCTAAAGCTTCTTCAGAAATATTATTTAATTCATTTTTCAAAACTTTTATTTTGAACAAAAATCAATATTTGAGAGTAGCAACTGCTAGAGCGGGGAATGTAATTGGTGGTGGAGATTGGACACAAATGCGTCTTATTCCAGACTGTATGAAAAAATGGCTTTATAATAAAACAGTTATGATTAGAAATCCTAAAGCAACAAGGCCTTGGCAACATGTTCTAGAAGCATTAAATGGTTATTTGTTATTAGCATCAAAAATGAGCAAAAGCAAAAAACTTAATGGAGAGTCATTTAACTTTAGTTCAAATAAAATTAAAAATGAACCTGTTATCAATTTTATTAAAAATATCCAAAAACTTTGGCCAAATATCAAATGGAAAGTTGTTAAAAACAAGAAATTTTATGAAAGTAAATTATTACAGCTTAATAATCAAAAAGCTAAAAAAAAGTTAAAATGGTCTGCAAAATTAAATTTTAAAGAAACAATTGTTTACTTGGTAGAATGGTATAAAAAATTTAAAACAAATAAAGATTTGATATACGATATTTCTGTTAAACAAATCAAATTATTTGATAAAAAATAAAAATGACTAAAGTAGTTATTCTTGCAGGAGGTTTTGGAACTAGACTTTCTGAATATACAAAAAAAATTCCAAAACCAATGGTTAAGATAAAAAAAAAACCTATATTAATTTATATAATGGAACATTATGCAAAATATGGATTTAAAGAGTTCTATATAGCATTGGGATATAAAGGATCTTTAATAAAAAAATTTTTTAAAAATAAGAAATTTGGATGGAAGATTAATTTAATTGATACAGGAAAAAATACTATGACAGGAGGAAGATTAAAAAGATTAAAAAGCTATCTCAAAAATGAAACTTTCATGTTAACCTATGGAGATGGAGTATCAAATGTAAATTTGAAAAAACTTTTAAATTTTCATAAAAAAAATAATAAATTAATGACCTTAACCGCAGTAAGACCTCCAGCAAGATTTGGAGCAATTAAAATTAAGGGCAATGTAGTAAGTTATTTTAAAGAAAAATCCAAACTTGACGAAGGCTGGATAAATGGAGGTTTTTTTGTAATAAATTCAGAATTTCTAAAACTAATTAAGAATGATAAAACATATTTAGAGAGAGAGCCAATTGAGAATGCATGTTTAAAAAAACAGGTAACAGCGTTTAAGCATAGTGGGTTTTGGCAGTGCATGGATACTAAAAGAGATAAAGATAAATTAGAAAAAATATTATAATTATAATTCTGTCAATTGAAAAAAAAAATTCTTATTTGCGGTGGAACAGGTTTTATTGGTTACCATTTATCTTTAGAGGCAATAAAAAAAGGATTTAATGTAACTTCAGTTTCAACTAATCCACCAAAAAAAATAAGATATTCCAATAAAGTTAAATATATAGAATGTGATTTATCAGATTCAAATAGTCTAAAAAAAAAAATAAAAGGTAGATTTGATTATGTAATCAATCTTGCTGGTTATGTAAATCATAGTGAAAAATTAAACACTTATAATAGTCATTATAAAGGTTGTAAAAACTTGGCAAATTTTTTTTTAAATAAAAAATTGAATTCCTTTATTCAAATTGGAAGTAGTGTTGAATATGGCAATGTTAGATCCCCACAAAAAGAAAAATTATTTACAAAAAAAAAAATTAAATCTACTTATGGTGTCGCAAAACTAAAGGCTACTAAATATTTAATAAATTTATATAATACTAAATCATTTCCAGTAACTATATTAAGGTTATATCTTGTATATGGTCCTCGACAAGATATAAATAGAGTAATCCCAATAACTATTTCAAACTGCTTGAAAGATTTTGAATTTGATTGCTCAAATGGAAATCAGTATAGAGATTTTCTATTTATAGATGACCTTACTAAAGCAGTATTTAAATGCTTAAATAATAAAAGAGCAAAAGGAGAAATTATTAATATAGGCAGTAAAAAACCAAAAAAAATTAAAGAAGTGATTAAATATATAAATAAAAAAATAAAAAAAGGAAAACCTATTTTTGGCAAAGTTCAATTAAGAAAAGATGAAATAATGAAATTGTATCCTGATATTTCAAAAGCAAGAAAAATTATTAATTGGACACCAAAAATAAACTTTTATAAAGGAATGATTAAAACAATAAATTATTATAAAAAATGTTATCAATTATTTTAGGAACAAGACCAGAAATTATTAAACTATATCCATTAATTAGTTTGTTAAAAAAAGAAAAAATTAATTTTAATATAATTCATACTGGTCAGCATTATTCAAATAATCTAAATAATATATTTCTTAAACAACTAAGAATACCTAAAAATAAAATTATAAATCTTAAAGTGGGTTCGACTCACCATGCAAGACAAATTTCATTAATGGCTATTGGTATTGAAAAATATTTAAAAAATAACAAGAAAGTAAAAGCAGTTATTGTATATGGTGATACTAACTCAGCATTAGCTGGCTCTTTAGCTTCAATTAATATTAAAAATATATACTTAATACATTTAGAGGCGGGTTTAAGAAGTTTTGACAAAAATATGCCAGAAGAAATTAGCAGAAGATTAATAGACCACTGTTCTGACCTATTACTTTGTCCAACTAAAACATCAAAAGATTATCTTTTAAAAGAAGGTATAAAAAAAGATAAGATCCATATTGTTGGAAATACAATTGTTGATGCATTAAAATCTAAAATTGTTCAAAGTTCAATCAAAAAAAATTTTAATAAATTAAAAAAAAATTATTTGTTATTAACAATTCATAGAGAAGAAAATACTTTTGATCCAAATAAGCTAAAAATAATAATAAGTAGTATACAAAAAATTTGTAAAAATCAAAAACTACATGCAATTTTTCCGATACATCCTAAAACAAAAAAATTATTATCAAGATTAAAATATGATCAAAAGTTAATAAGAGTTATTCAACCATTAAATTATTTAAGTTTTATAAATCTTTTAAAAAATTGTAAAATTGTGGTGAGCGACTCTGGAGGCATTCAAGAAGAAGCATGTATATTAAAAATACCATTAATTACAGTAAGAAATAGCACAGAAAGACCAGAAACTATTAAAATAGGTTGCAATATATTAACTAGTGTAAGCAGTAATAATATATATAAAAATGCAAAAATAATTTTAAAAAAAAAAATTTATTGGAAAAATCCTTATGGAAAAGGTGATGCATCAAAAAAATCTTTAAAAATTATTCAAAAAATGATTCACAAAAATGAAAAAAAATATTATTAGAAATTATCTAGATCATAATCTAAAAAAATTAGAAAAAAAAAATTTTTCAAATAGTAGGCTTCCGTTAAGTTTTGCACAGTATGACTCCAAAGATATACTGAATAGTATAAATACCCTTATAAAAGGTTGGCCAACTATTGGAAATGAAGTTAAACAGGTTGAAAAAAAAATTCAGAGATTTCTTAGGATAAAAAATGCAATTATGCTTAATTCTGGGGGATCAGCCAATTTCTTAATTTTATATTTATTGTGTTCACCGTATGCAAAAAAAGAAGATAAACTTCATGAAGGTGATGAAGTAATAACTCCTGCGGTGACATGGAGCACAACAGTTAGCCCTATAATTCAAAATAAGTTAGTACCAGTTTTAGCAGATGTTAATTTATCTACCTACGATATAAATATAAATTCAATTGAAAAAAATATATCAAAAAAAACAAAAGCCATTATGATTGTTAATCCTCTTGGACATGTATGTGACATGAAAAAAATACAATCAATTTGTAAAAAAAATAATCTTTTACTAATAGAAGATAATTGTGAGTCAATTGGTGCAAAATATAATAACAAGTTTGCAGGAACATTTGGTAAATTTTCCTCAATATCGATGTATCAATCTCATCATATTTCAAGCGTAGAAGGAGGCATGATACTTACAAACGATGATTATTATGCTGATATTTTAAGAAGTATGAGAGCAAATGGCTGGCTAAGAGAAGTTAAAAATATGAAAACGAGAAAAATTTTTTTGAAAAGCTTTCGAGATATAGATGAGTCTTTTATGTTTCCTTACATTGGATTTAATTTTAAACCAACTGACCTTTCAGCAGCTTTAGTAAAAAATCAAATAGACAAATTAAATGAATTTATTAATAAAAGAAAATTTGCTGCGAGAAAAATAATCAAAAATTTAAATAAATTTGATCAATTTTTATACTTACCAAAAGAATATAGTAATATTAAAAATAGTTGGTTTACATTTCCAATAGTAGTTAAAAAAAATAAATTTTTTACAAAAAAAATGCTTACAAATTTTTTAACAAAAAACAGAATTGACAATAGACCAATTATAGCTGGAAACATTGCAGATCAACCATTTATAAAAAAATTTAAACATAAAAAAAAGAAATTAATTAATGCTGAATTGGTAATGAACTCAGGATTTTTTATTGGTTTGAATCATATGTTAAATAAAAAAAGAGTAGATTATATAATAAAAGTTTTTAATAAATTTTTCAAAAAGACCATTAAAGAATAATGAATAAAAGTATTCTAATTCCAGTATTTAATGAGCAGGGAAATATTGGAAGTTTAATTACAAAAATAAATAAAAAAATAGATACTGATGATGAAATTATAATTATTGACGATGGTAGCACAGACAAAACTCATCAAGAGGCAGGAGAGCACAAATGTAAAGTTTTAAAACATGATAAAAATTTAGGAAAAGGTGCCGCAATGAGAACCGGTATTAAAAATGCCAAGGGTCAATTAATTATATTTATGGGAGGAGATGGACAGGACGACCCAGAGGAAATTGATTTATTAATAAATGGTGTAATTGAAGGTTATGATTATGTTATTGGCTCAAGATTTGTAAAAGATAGCAATTTAAAAGATAGATATTCAAATAAAGCTATTTTGCCAATTAATAAAATTGGAAATAAATCATTAACCTTTTTAATAAATATTTTATTTGGACAAAGCATTACGGATAGTCAATCTGAATTTAAATGTTTTAAAGCAGACAAACTGAAGGAGTTGAACTTAGAGAGCAACAGATATGAAATAGAAACGGAATTACTCATAAAATCTTTTAGAAATAAACTAAAAATAAAGGAGGTACCTGTCCATAGATACGAAAGAATTCATGGAAAATCCAATTTGTTCGATGTTCCTTTTGGGAGGTTCATTTTTGGTTTGAAAGTTCTTAAAACTATAATAAAAGGGTATCTTTTTTGGAAGTAATATGAATGGTTTTTGGAAAAATAAAAAAATTTTATTAACTGGCGCAGATGGATTCGTAGGCTCACATCTTGCAGAAAAACTAATCGATTTGGGTGTAAAGCTATCAATTGTAGTAAGAGGAACTTCTAATCATGGGACTAGTAGTTATCATTTTAAAAATCTTAATAATAAATATATTAAAAAATGTAAGAAAATTATTTGTTGTGATATTTCATCAACAGATATTATTAGACATATATTAAAAGATAAACCAAGCATAATAATGCATTTGGCTGCAAATGCTTATGTTCCCTATTCTTTTGAACATCCTCTTGAGGTTAATGAAGCAAATGTAATTGGAACATTAAATATTTTAGAAGCTGCAAGACAATTAAAATCAATTGATAGAATTGTATGTACATCTTCCAGCGAAGTTTATGGAACTGCGCTTACAAAAAAAATTGATGAAACGCATCCTCTTAATCCAACTTCACCATATGCAGCCTCCAAAGCTGCTGCTGACCGATATTGTTATTCTTACATTCAGACTTATAATTTACCAATAACAATAATAAGACCATTTAACACTTATGGTCCTAGACATACTTACGATGTTATTCCAAAATTTATTAAAATGGCAATTAATAATAAAGATATTACTATTCATGGAGATGGAAAACAATCTAGAGATTTGACTTATGTTTCTGACGCTGTTGAGGCGTTTCTTCTTGTTTCAAAAAATAAAAATTGTAAACAAAAAGTTATAAATTTTGGAACAGGAAAAGATTACAGTATAAATTTTTTAGCAAAAGAAATCAAAAAGATTTCAAAAAGTAAATCGAAAATAGTAAAAATTGAAAAAAGAAAAGCAGAAGTGCAAAGATTAACTTGTAATGCAAATAAGTGTAAGAGATTAGGTTGGAAACATAAAATTGGCATAAAAGAAGGTTTGAAGCTTAACATTGAATGGGCAAAAAAAAATTGGATTTAAATTTAAATAAAATTGAAAATTCAATTGATCAGGGAATACACTGGTTAATCAATTCAGGTATACAAAATAAAAAAGGAAGTAGATCAGGTAGTGTTAACGCTTGGTTTGATACTAAAAGAAAAAAATATTCATTTATATATTCTGAGATTAACGGATATTTTATTACAATGATGGTTTTTTTATATAAAAAAACTAATGATAAAAAATATATAAAATATGCTTTAAATTCTGCCAGTTGGTTAATAAAAAACGCTCTTCATAAAAATGGAGGTTTTAAATGTCTCTTCCTAATAGACAAAACCTCTTTGCATGCTTACAAAAAAAATCAAATCTACTCATTTGATAATGGTGTTATATTGAATGGATTTGTATCACTTTATAAAGTAACAAAAAAAAAATTTTTATTAAAAAAAGCAATCAAATGTGCCGATTGGTTGACAGATTATTGCATAGATAAAAATAATGGAGTTAAACCAGTTTATGAAATATCTGAAAATAAATTTTATGAATCAGATAAAGAATGGTCAACAATATCAGGTAGTTATCATACAAAAGTTGCGACTGGATTAGTGAACTTATATTCAGTAACAAAAAAAAAAAAATATTTAGAATTTGCAAAACGAATTTGTGATAGATCTTTGAAATTTCAGAATAAAAATGGAAGATTTATTTCATTCCCATTTAAAGGAGGCACTAATGCGCATCCACATTGTTATTCGGCTGAAGGATTATGGTCAGTAGGAAAATATTTAAAAAATAAAAAATATTTATTTGCATCAAAAAAAGCTACTAGATGGATTTTAAAAGAACAAAATAGCAAAGGACAAGTACCAAGATTATATTTAGTTGATAGGATTATATATAATGAAAGAGTAGACGCTATAGCACAAGTTATAAGGCTATTGTTAATAAATACTGATTTTCAATCAGTTTTAAAATCTGATGTTAAAAGAAAAATTCAAAAACTATTAAAAATACTTCTAAAATATCAAAATAAAAATCATAATAATATCAAAGTCGAAGGATCTTTTTATTGGGGTAAGACAAGCCAAGGAAAATTATTAAAACACCCAAACTCATGGGTAACTTTTTTTTCAATACAATCTTTAATTTTATTAAAAAGTTTTTTAAAGAATGAAAAATCAAATTTTGATTCTTTTGATCTTGTTTAACTAAAATCTTAAAAATCCAAAAAAATCAAATATAGAAAAAGTTGGATGTAAAGACCAAACGAACAAACCAACAATATATGTAATAAAAATTAAATTGTTATTTATTATTTTTGAAATATCGTATCGATAAAATAATAAAGAGACAATAATTGGATAACAAAGTGTAGATATCCTCACAATATTTCTCAAGCTTCCATCCGGACCTGCCAATATCGGCTGCGCAATCATCATTAAGCACATAAAAGTTAAAATAAGAAATTTATCTTTATCAATATTTTTTTTTATTTTAGATAAAATAAAAATACCTAAAGGAAAAAAACTTACGATTGGTAAGGCAACAAATCTTATCAATTTTTCGATTTGAGAAAAATCGTAAAAGATTATTCCATAGGCATATTTGAAACTAAAATTATGTGGAGAAATTATATCTGCAATGAGTGATATAAAAATTAAAAAAAATAAAAATAATATAGATAGAAAAAAACATTCTATGAATTTTTTTTTTTTTAATAAAATTAAAAATGAACCTATAAATAATGCAACTGCAGTTTGCCTTAAAAAAATACCAACAGATCCAAAAAAAATTAACCATTTACTTTTATTGTTAATTATAAGGTAAGACAAAATTAAAGTTATTGAAAAAAAAAGCAAATCATGAGCCTGCACTGGATTAAATATGTGATTCCTAATTATATATGGGTTTAAAAAAAGCAAAGAAAAAAATATTATAGATTCTCTAATATTGAATTTTTGATTTTTTATATAAAAGAAAACTAAAAACCAAAAGACTAAAATAAATATTTGTGTAAAAAATTTAAAAATTAAAAAATTATCTATGTTTAAAAAATTTGAAATACTTCCTGCCAAGTATGGAATTAAAAATCTTTGAGCAACATGTTTTATAATAATATCATTATTTTTTGGTAAATCTGGTGCTGAGCTAGATATTTCAGTATAACTAATTGCATCCATCTGACCAGCAAGGTGAATAATTTCATATAAAGTTAAACTTTTTGTTGTTAGAAAAATAAAAAACAATAGAAATAATGAATATAAGATGAAAATTTTATGTTCTTTACTGCTCATTTAAATTTATATTATTGATTAATATTAAATATATATTTTAAAGATGAATCTTGTAAGCATAATAATGACATGTCATAATGGAGAGGCATTCTTGAAAGAAGCTTTGGATAGTGTTATAGGCCAAACTTACTCAAATTGGGAGTTAATTTTTTACGACAACAATTCAACTGATAAAAGTAAAGCTATTATTGATAGTTACCAAGATGATAGAATCAAATATTTTAAATCTGAAAAGTTACTTAATCTAGGAACAATTAGAAATTTATCGCTTAATTGTTGCAAAGGAGAGTATATTTGTTTTTTAGATACCGATGATTATTGGTCAAAATTTAAATTGGAAAAACAAATTTATAAATTTAAAACTAATCAAAATATAGACATTCTTTATTCAAACTATTTTGAAGTTAGAAATCAAGAAGTTATAAAAAAAGAAAAAAAAATGCATAGAGGAAATTGTCAAAATGAAATAATTTTAAGTTATATAAAAGGATCCCCCTTAACAGCTTGGTTAACATTGATGATTAAAAAGAGTTCAATTGATAAATTAGAATATTCATTTGACAAAAACACACATATAGCTTCAGATTTAGATTTAATTATTAGGCTGAGTACTTATAGCAATTTTGATTATAACGATGAATATTTTGGGTTTTATAGATTACATGCAAATAACGAATCAATAAATACACATAAAGAAATTAATGAATTAAATTATATAGTTAATAAATATAAGCAAAATAAAAAAATAAATTTTATATTTCAATATAAAAACTTTTCAAATAAAATTTTAATTAAATATCATTTAATTCAAAAATTATCTGGAAATTACGATCCAAATACGTCATCAATAGATAGTAAGTTTATTAGATTGATTTATTTTATTATTAAAATAACGCCAAACAAAATATTAAAATTTTTTATTAAATAATGTATTTAGACGTCCATCCTTTGCTGTCAATTTTATTTTCATTGTTAATAATTAATGGTTTTTATAATCTATCCAAATTAGTTTCTCAAAGTAAGTATTTTAAATTTTTGGATAATTATGCAGTTCAAGGTAAGATAATTTTATTTTTTTTAATAATAAATTTTTTTTCAATAATACTTTATAATTTTTTCTTATTTTTTGGAGTTAATAAGTTAATTTTACAAATAATAGTAGTTTTATTAATTTTATTAGGATTTTATAAACCAATCCATTTTAAAGAATTGATAGAAAAATTTAAGTTAATAAATAATAAAACAATATTAATATTATCTTTACTAATTTTTGGTTATTTCTTATTATCTTTATTACCGATCAGTGATCCCGACTCTTTAGATTATCATTTAACTGTGCCATATCTTTCTTTAATAAATAATAAGTTTTTTATTGAAAAAGAATGGTTTACAAGTCAATTAGCTGGAGCTGGAGAAGCTTTGATAATATTTGGATTATCGATAAATGCTTATAAATTCTCATCTATTTTGCAATACATATCACTTTTTGCAATTATAATCGCAGTTCTTAATTTAAAAAAAGGAAAAGAATACTTTAGTTTAGAAGGAAAAATTTTAATTTGTTTGTCTATTCTTTGTATTCCAAGTTTTTTATTTTTAACTTTTACGGCAAAACCACAATTGTTTTCAATTGGTACAAATTTTATTGCATTTTTAATAGCCTTTTTTGTACTACCACTTGAACATAATAAAAAAAAAACAATTTTTATTTTTTCAATTTTAAGTTTTTTATGTTTGAGCTCTACACAATTTAAATTTTCATTTTTTTTATCCTCAGGGATAATTTTATTGATTGCTTTTTTTGAAATGAAAAAAAAAAAATTACTAATTAAAAGCTTAATTATAACTTTATTATTTTTCATAATAACAGTTTTTCCAAGAGAATTTTTTGATTATCAAAATTTTAGTACAGATATAATTAAAAATTTTTTTCAACCAGTAACAGATGATTTTTTGTCAGAATATTTTGTTACATCTTTAAAACATGGTACTGGAAATCCAAGATACATACCTTATTGGCTATTTGTTCCATATTATTACAATAATTTTACACCAAGTGTTATTACAGAAATAGTAGGATTAAGTGTTTTGATTTTTTTAATTAATTTTAAATTTGAGCCAGTAAAAAAAATTATTTTTGCAGCACTCATATTTTTTATTTTAGCGATACCTTTTGGTCAACCAACAGGTAGATTTTTTATAGAACCATTTTTATGGTTAGTAGTTGGATCGATTTATTATTTGACTTTAAAAAATAATTTATTTTTAAAAATTTTTAAAAAATTTATAATAGTAAATTCAATAGGAATTTTATGTATAATAATTTTTACACTAATAAATTTTTTACCTGGAATTTTTTCTATAGAAAGTCAAAAAAAAGTTCTAAGGAAATATTCTGATGGTTATAACTTATTTGAATGGTCTAATAATAACTTACCAGATAATTCAAAGATAATATCCAGTCACCGATCTTATTTATTTTCTGAGAAACCATTTGTAAGTTACGAATTTAGACTTTTTGTTAGAAATCAGATAGAATTAGAACATTATGTAAATTTAATAATTGAAAAAAAACCCACACATTTACTTTACGCTGGTTTAAGTCATAATAATGAAACAGATACTTTAAAAAATTGTAGAGGAAAATTAATCAAATTAGGACAAGACGTACATCAATTAACAGCTAGAAATCCATTTAGTGTCAATAAAATTAGTTATAACGGATATATATATGAAATAGATTTAGAAAAACTAAAAACTTGTAAAATAAAATGAAAAAAAATTTATACATACAATACGAAAATAATTTTTTTGATCAAATCATTAACCGCAAAAGAGTAGAAATGATTAATATTATAATTAAAAAAATTAAAATTTTAAAAATTAATGATTTATTAGATATTGGAACAACCAAAGATACCAGTGCTGGATCTTCTAATATTTTCTGTAAAATGTTAGACAATATTCCTGTTCACAAATCTATTTCAAATCAAAAAATTAATAACAAAAGATTTAAATTTAGTTTAAAAAAATCTATAACTTCTAAGTTTTCAAAAAAGATTATAAATTATTTTAGATCCGATTTGGTTATTTCAAGTGCAACTATTGAACATGTAGGGAGTTATAAAAATCAAGTTGCAAAAGTTAAGAACATGATTTCTTTATCAAAAAAATTTGTTGTAATCACTACTCCAAATCGTTTTTTTCCAATAGAATTGCATACTAAATTGCCCTTAATTCATTGGCTACCCAAGAATATATTTAGAAAAATTTTATTATTTTTAAATATGAATTATTTTGCAGAAGAAAAAAATTTAAATTTGCTAAGTAAAAAAGAATTAATACAAATTCTAAATAATTTTTCAAAAGATATAAACTATAGAATATATGATATTCATTTTTTAGGCTTTGTTTCAAATTTTCTAGTTATATGTAAAATTAAAAAAAAAAATCAAACTTAATGATTATTCTTTTTACATATTTAAAAAAAAACCAGCTTATATTAATTAATCTTAAACATGACACTAATTTTTTAAGAAGATCACTATTTGAATGCCCATTATTAAATTTTTTTTATGAGATAAAATATGAAAATATTACAAGTATTAGACGAAATATCAAAAAAAAATATTAGCATTGTAAGTGTTGCTAAAATTATTTCCTCTTATGATTTTTTGTCAATTAATTCAAAAATAGTTGTTTCAAAAAATTTAGATAAAATTAAAAAAATTTATTCACTAAAAAGTTTCATAGGAAATTTTTTCTTCAGTTCAGAAGTAAGTGAAATTTTAAAATCGTACAAGCCTGAAATAGTTCATATACATGGAATTTGGAGACCAATTCACTTTTTTTTTATGATACATTGCACTTTTCTTAGAATTCCAATTATAGTTCAACCTCATGGCATGCTTTTAAATGAAGCTTTAAAAAGTAAATCATTTTTAAGTTATATAATTAAATTATTTACACTTAATATTGTTTATAAAATATTATTATCTAAATCATATTTCATTGCAGTTACAAAAGAGGAAAAAAAATCTATTGAAAAATACTTTCCAAAAGCTAAAATCATCATCATAAAAAATCCCATAGAAATAAAGAAAACAAAAATAGAAAAGGTTCAAAAAAAATTTGTTTATTTTGGTAGATTTAATTCTCATAAAAATTTACTAGAATTTATCGAAGCATTTATCGCTGCAGCATTAAATAAAAAATGGATCTTTGAAATTTATGGTATTGAGGATGATCAAAATTATAAAAATAAATTAAAAAAATTAGTTTCAAGTTCTGGATTTAAAAAATCAATTTTATTTAAAAAACCAGAATTTAATATTAAAAAAAAATTTAAAATCATAGCAGAATCTTGGTGCAACGTATTAGTTTCTAAATCAGAAATATTAAGTTTATCAGTATTAGAGGCATTTAGTGTAGGGACACAAAGTATTGTTAATAAAAAAATTTTTTTTCCAAATTGGATTAAAAGGTATCTAATTTTTTCTGATGTAAACAAAATCCAATTAACTAAAAATATAAAATCAATAATGCAACAGGATATTATTTTTAAATTAAATGAAAAATATAAAATGAAAAAATTATTTGAAAAAGAGTATAAATTTCATAAAGAGAAAAATAATTATAAATTCTTTTTAGAAAAAATAATTAATAAAAATAAAAATATTTTTATATCAAACAATATAACAGTTTTATTTTCAAATCTTTTGAACACTGTTCTAATACCTTATTTAATGATTTTCTCAGTTATTTTCAAAAAATCAGCTTTTGCAGCAGAAATAGGAGTTTATCCAGGAATTTTATTATTATTAACCCAAGTTTTCTCTGCTAATGCTAGATCTTTATTATTATACAATCGTGAAAATATTTATTACGATCAAGTAGTTAATATAAGATTTTATTTAGGATTTTTTATTTTTATTTCATTATCATTATTTCAATATCTTATTAACTATAATGAAAATTTTAGTGTATTGTTCATTTTAAGTTTAATCATATATTTTTCATGGATTAATGAAATAAACTTGGCTATTCATGAAAAAAATAAGTCTTCTTTTTTTATAAATTTATTTTTAATATTAAGTTCTATTTTTTATTTACTAATATTTTTTAATTTTTATTTTAATTACGACAATCTTAAGGAAATTATTTTATTTTATTTGTTGTTTCATATTTTATTTTTAATTTATCATATAAATTTTTCTAATTTTAAATTTAAAAAATTTATATTGTTTTTTAATAGACAATTTAATGAATATTTATCTTTAGCATCAAGTTTTTGTAATATTTTAGCTGTAATAATCTGGAGAATTTCCCTTGTATTTTTAATAGGAAAAAATTTGGCTGGATTATATTTTGCTTCATTAGCTATTGCTTCATTTCCAGGAACTTTATTTAATAATATAGCTGGACAAATTATAATGATTAATAAAAATATTAAAAATTTTGTTTATAAGATTACTAATTTAGTTTTTATTTTCTATATTATTTTAATTTGTTCATTGATTATTTTAAATGAATTTTATCTTCAAGATTTTGAATTTTTTAAATTTTTTAAAGTCGCTTTAGTTTCCTTATTAGGAACGCCTTTTATGCTTAAGGCCCTGGCTAGAAGACATGAATATTTATCTTTAAACAAATATCATCAGAAAAAAATTTTCGTTAAGGATATTATATATGGTTTTACAATATCGCCAATAATTGTAGTTTTCTATTATATCGGTGGTGAAAATCTATTAGTATACTCATACTTACTATCATCTGTAACGGCATTTTATTATTATAGTAAATCACAAAAATGATTATGGAATATATTAATTTATAAATTTAATATTATTTTAATTTTGGTCGATTTAGAAATAAATAAAAATAAAGAACCGTATAAAATATAATATTTAATAAAAATATTAATATTAGAACTTTGCTATCGTCAAAGTATTGTAAACTAATCAAAAATCCTACAAACATGTAAACATTTAAAATAATACCTGATAAAGAATTAGAAAATTTAATATCAAATTTTGTAGATAACTTTTCAAAAATTAAAATGTGAAGATGAGATCTATCAGCTATATCAACCTTAGTTTTATGAATATATCTTCTTAAAATCGAAAATAAATTTTCAAAAGCTGGATACCAAAGCAAATTTAATGCCAATAGAGGAGAAATACTATTATTATAATTTATCAAATTAATTACAAAGATTGATATAAAAATAGTAATTACATATACTCCATTGTCACCTAAAAAAAATTTACCAAATATATTAAAAATATAAAAAATAAAAATAATTAAAAAAATCTTTTCAATATCAAAAAGAATATTTGGTATTGGTAAACTACTTAATAAAATAGCTAAAATCAAAAAAAGATAGTAACCAACAAGATTTACATTTACTCCATCACAGAAATTTGATCCATTTAATAAAACAATTATGCAAGATAAAGTAAAAAAAATATTAAAAAAATAATTATTTATAAATGGATCCAAAAAAAATATACCTGTTTTGTTTATTTTTAATTCTACAAAAATGATTAAAAAAAAAATTATAATTGATTGAAAAAATAATCTTATTTTAGGGCTGAAATTTATTTTTAAATCTGAATAAATACCTAAGATTAAAAACATAGCAAGAAAAAGAATAATTAAAAAATTTTGATTATAATTTTTTTCTAATATAAGGTTTATTGAAAATGCTAAAAAAAAATATATACCTCCACTCAAAGGTGTATTTTTGTTATAATCTAATTTATGCTTTTGTTTTATTGGTCGATCTATTAAAAAAAAATATTTACTTTGAAAATAAATTAAAGCAAATGAGAGAAGAATAAGAATAATAAATTGAATAAACATTTATAGTAATCAATGATAATTAAAAAAGATAATATATATCATAATTTATTATTCATTTCATCATTGCTTTTATTTTTATTTCCAGCAGCTCAAGTTTCAGGTCCGTTTTTAACAGATTTTTTTTTAATAATAATTTCTATAATTTTTTTACTTATATATAATAATGATAAAGAATTTAATTTATCGGAAAGTAATTTTTTTAAATTATTTATTACTTTTTATATTTTTCTAATTATTACATCCGTTTTATCAGATAATGTGCTGTTCTCATTAAAATCTTCAATTCCATACATAAGATTTGGAATTTTTTCGTTAGCAATTTTTTTTATATTAAAAAATAATAACAATTTTTCAAAATATTTTTATATTTTTTTAATAATTACTATAGCATTACTATTATTTGATGGATATTTTCAGTTTATTACTGGAAAAAATATTTTAGGATTCCAAACAAATAGACCCGATAGACTAGGCAGTTTTTTTTTAGACGAACTCATATTAGGTTCATATTTATCAAAAATGCTTCCAATTTTTTGCACATTCACATTATTGAATAAAAAATTTTACAATGAAACATATGTTTTTTTATTTATTTTATTGATTTATATATTAATTTTTTTGTCTGGAGAAAGATCTGCTTTTTTTCTTGCAACAATTTATTTAATAATGATTTCAATATTTTTGGTAAGTTTCAAAAAAATATTAATTTTTTCTTCGTTGGTTATTATATGTTTTGGAATTCTAATTAACTCAAATGAAAATATTAAAAGTAGATACATTGATCAAATGCTTGATCATACTTTTATAAAAAATAATGATGATCAAATTATAATAATGCCAGATCATCTTGGTTTATTTATTTCAGCAATAGATATTTTCCAAAACAATGTAATACATGGAAGTGGTGTAAAAACATTTCGTATTAATTGTAAATATGTAGATAAAAATAAAATTGATAATTTAAAAAAACATTTTCCATCTGCAAAACTTTGCTCAACTCATCCACATAACTATTATTTACAACTGCTAGCCGAAACGGGCATATTTGGCTTTTTATTTGTATTAACAATTTTTTTTAAATTGTTTTATAATTATTTTAATCATATGTACCAAACTAAAATTAATAGAAAAAAAACCAATAAAAGTTATATTTGCATTCTATCAGGTTTAATTGTTATGATGTGGCCACTAACTACCTCGGGAAATTTTTTTAATAATTGGATTTGTTCAGGCTTATTTTTAACGATTGGTGTTTATTTATTTATTTCAAAAAATGAAATTAAATCTTAAATTCAATTTCATTTATATTTTTTTTATTACTCTCTTTTTTTTTTTATGGGATGCGAATTTAAACAATATTCTCATTGTTGGAGAAAACTATAATAAATTTACTTTTAATTATTTAATAGTTATTTTATTTTTTCCGATCTTTTATACTTTTATAAATAAAAAAAATTTTTCTATTTATAATTTATTTAACGGTCAAAAATATATAATATTATTTTCATTATTCGTTGTTTTACACTTTTTTTTAACAAACTTTATAAATGATCAACCTATTGGTAACTATGAAATTATAAATTTATTATATTTATTATTATTATCGTTAATTTTTTCACAATATAGAGAATTTATTTCAGATAATTTTGAAAAAATTTTAATTTTATATTTAATTATTTTTATTTTTTTCTCATTTTATGAATCAAATAATATTTTTAATGCCGGGCAATGTAATAATAAATTTTTCTTAATATCTTTTATAGCAGATAATTTAAAATTGAATTTATCTAATAGTATTTATGCAGAGAATTCACATCTAGCCATGATGATGGTGGGGGTTATTTTTTCCAGTTTATATATATTAATTAATGATAATAAAAATAAAATATTTTTTTTATTTTTGCTATTAATAGCTATTCTTATTACATTGCTTAATTATTCTACAACCTTTTTTGTAGCTTACTTTTTTTGTCAAATAATATTTATACTATTTTTTTATAAAAAATTTATTAGTAATTTTTTTCTATATACAATTTTATTTTTAATACTAAACTCTATTATATTTTTTAAAGATTCAAATTGTTTTTCAAAAATAAGTGACATAAAGCCAAAAGATATAGTTGAAAAAAAAATCGATAAAAAAGATACAAATTTAACAACTCTTATATACCAAAGATCCGCAGTATTAACTATTGATACTCTAATTAATCATCCATTTGGATGGGGCAATGAAGGTATGGATAATGCCACTATTAATTTACTTAAAAAACCCGAATATCGTCAATATATAATTGGTGATCGTCTCATTAAAGGAAAATATTATGATATTTATAGATTAAATTTAAAAGATGGTTTGTCCAATTTTTTTAAAATAATAAATGAATTTGGTATTTTCTCTTTGTTGATTTTATATTTTTTTATTAGATATTTGTTGAAACTAAAAAAAATAAATTCATACAACATTTTTATAATTGCTATATTTATCACTATGTGTGTCAGGGGAGCCGGATACTATAATGGTGGTTTTATATTTTGTATTTTTGAATTTATTTATTTGAGTAATTTAAAAAAATAATTTCAATATTTTTTCTTGTTTTTTATAAGAAAATTTTTTTGAATTTATTAAACAATTTTTTTTATACTTTTTATAATTTAAAATAATTTCTTTAAAAGCTTGGCTTATCTCAGATGTATTTGCACTTTTCTTGAGAATGATACCATCAAATTTATGTTTAATAATTTCACTAATACCACCCTCAGCAATAGTCACAGTAGGTATGCCAACAGATTTTGCTTCCAAAACTGTAAATGGACAATTCTCTAACTTACTTGTCACAAATAAGATATCAATATTTGAATAAATCATATTTTTTGAAGTCCAATCCCAATAAAAAATATTACTTTTATTTTTAGGTATTAAATTTTTTAGTGGGCCATCACCAAACAATTTAAAGTTTAAATAATTTAAGTTACTATTTCTTATGTAAGACAAGAATTTATCAATACCTTTTTCTTCATCAAATCTTCCAACAAAACCAATACTGATAACTTTTTTTCTTCTTCTTATAACTTTAATTTTTTCTGTTGTATTTTGTATTATTTGTGAAGTTAAAAATTTATTAATAAAAGAAAATCTATACCACCAATTTAATGTATATTTTGAAACATAAATACTTTTATGTATATAAATTTTTAATACACTAATTAAATATCCCACTAAATAATTATAAAAATCTTTTTTGATTATATGACTATGATGAAAAAAAAATATTCTATTATTTTTGAAAAAAATTTTTATGGGAAAAAAATAAAATAGCAATATAACAGGATTGCTAATAATAAATATGTTAGTAATGTTAGCGCTCTTTATTTTTAAAAGATTTTTAGTTGTTAATTTTATTTCTTTTAGAACGTTCGAATTAAAAAAAGTTACTTTCTTAATATTTTTTATATTTACTAAAGTTTGATTTTTTTTTTTATCAAACAAATAGGTTTTTATTTTTTTATAATGTAAGTAATTAATAAGGTTTGATTGAAATGTAGCTATACCACCATTTGCATTAGAAATAAAAATACAATTTATTTTTTTATTTTTCATTAAATATTAAAATTAAAATTTACTGATAAAATATTTTATAACCATTTTTTTCTTTTTTTTTAATATTGATTTTATAAAAATTCGAGCAAGGTGATTTATTATATAAACATTCACCATTTTCGCTAAAATAATAGATAAATTTATTTTCATTAAAAACTGCTTTTATATCTTTTTTAAAATTATGCTCTTTTTTTTCAGATAAAGTATAGATATTAGGCCAAATGTTTTTATATTCTCTCTTTTCATGAATACGATATACATTTTTAAAACTTACTCCCAAAATTATAAATAGAAGAAAGATATTAAATATTTTATTTAATTTTTTATAATTTACATATTTTAAGAAAAATAAGTAAAAAATTATTATAAAATTCATAATAATAAAAGATTGCCCATATCTATATATTGGGAATTTAACAAACCAAATAAAAGTTAAAAATAAATTAAAAAATAATATTAAGCTAATTTTTTTATAATTTATATTTTTGTTATTAAATCTATCACTATAAAAAATTTTACAAATAATAGTAAACAAAAAAATAAAAATTAAATATGGAATTATTTTTTTTTTTACAATTTTAAAATGATTCTTTTTCCAAGTATTAACCCAATTAAAATTTTCACTGTAATTATTCATGTCTTTAAAATTAGTTTTATTGTTTGACCAGTCTTTCGAATAAGCTTCAGAATTTAATTCTACAAATTGAACTTCTTTTAAATCCACATAACTTAAATTCTTAAAGCACGATTTCCAAATTGGATAAACAATACATCCTGAGATCAAAATATTCTTTAAAGTCCAAAAAAATATAAATAAAATACTAAATAAAATCTTATAATTTTTAAATAAAGATAAATTTTTTACAAAAAATATTAAATATATAACAAATGGTATAATAATCACAAATACCATTGAAGATTTTTGAAAAAATATAAATGTACTAATTAGAGTTAAGCTTCCCAGTTCATCAATTCTTATTTTTTTAAAGTCAATTTCAAAAATTTTTATTATCAATATGAAAAAAAATAAATGCGCAGTCGCATCATTACCAAAATTACTATATCTATTAAAACTATAGAATACATAAACTGAAATAAAGAAAACTAATATTTTAACTTTATTTTCGTATTTATTGTCAAAAAAAGACACAAGATACATAAAAAAACTAGATACTAATAAAGCAAGTGGCATAGAGATAGCCTCTATTGGCATTAAAGAATTATTATAAATTGCAGATAAGTATTGAATAATTGAAGTATGACCAAATCTGAAGTGAAGATTTGTCAAACCAATTAATATTTTATTTTCTTGAAGAATTTGAATATACGGCAAATGGTACAAACCTGCATCTGGTCTGTTAATATTTTCGTAACTTATAAGTATTGCTGATACTAATGAAATTATACCTAAAATAAAGAAAACTTTAAATTTTTTTTTTTCAAAAAAAAAAAATTTCATAAAAAGAATTAAGTTTACTAAAATAAATAAATTACCAATAGTTTTATTTAATGGATAAAAAAAATTGATAAATAAACTTGTAAATGAAATTAAAATTGCACCCATTATGCAAGTAATTGAAGTGTGATTATATAAGTTATGGGTTGAAAGTTTTCTGGTTAATAAATTTCCGTTTAAGTAAAAAGTAAAAATTCCTATATATGTAATAAAAATTACTTTAAAAAAATCCATAATATTTTTTATGATTTAAATGTATTATTCCATTTTATAATGAGAAAATAACAATACAAGCTTTAGTTGACAAAGTAATTTAATTCTAAATTTATTGAAGCTATAATAAAAAAAAATATAAAAACAATAGCAATCTTTTAACTAATATAAATGTAGCAAAATATATATCCATATATATATAAACATATGTAAATTAATTAGCTATGATAAAAAATTTTGAAGCAATTAAATATAAAATTGTCAGATTAATTGAAAGCAATCCCATAATTAATTTATTGATTTATAATAATATAAGATTTTTTAAATTTCTTCTTCCTCATGAAAAAGATTTTTATGGAATGTTGCTATTATGCAAAAATCAAAAAAAAAAAGTTATTTTAGATATAGGTGCAAGCTTGGGAATATCCACTTTAGGCTTTAGACATTTAGGATTTAAAAATATTATTTATGCTTTTGAACCCAACTATCATTTGTATAATTGTTATTTAAAAAAAATAAGTAAAAAAAACCAAAATGTTTTTGTAAAGAACATAGCACTAGGCAATAGTAATTCATCAAAGATATTGTATATGCCTTTTTATAAATCTAGATGTATTCATTATTTTTGCAGTTTTAATAAAAAATATTTAATAAATAGTATTAAAATTACTTTCCCAAATTTATTGAACAGAATTGTCATAAAAACAAAGAAAATTGAATGTAGGAAATTTGATGATTTAAATTTAAAAATTGAGCCACATTTTATCAAAATTGATACTGAAGGTTATGATGAATTTGTTTTAAAAGGCTTAAAAAAAACAACGAATAAATATAAACCAGTTTTTTTAATGGAATATAATAAAGAATATTATAAAAATATTAAAAAAATATTAAAAGATTATATTCCCCATGTTTATGATTTAAGAACAAATAAAATGTTAAAACTTAGTGATAAAATTGATCCAAAAAAAATTTCAAGAACTACTAAAAATAATTATTTATCAGTAAGAAATATTTATTTTTTACCAAAGCACAAAAAAAATTATTAATGTTAATATCTATCATAATACCAGTTTATAATGAGGAAGACTATATCAAAGAACTTTTAACTAGAGTTGATAATGTTAAAGAAATCAAAAAAGAGATAATTGTAATTAATGATAAATCAACTGATAATACTAGAGAAATTCTAGAAAAAGAATGTAAGCCTTTATATTCAAAATTAATTAATAATGAAAAAAATATGGGAAAAGGATTTGCATGCAGGGAAGGTATTAAAGCCTCAACAGGTAATATAATTATTATCCAAGATGCTGATTTAGAATATAATCCTGAAAATTATATTAAATTAATAGAGCCGATAAAAAGTGGGCTTTCAAAAGTTGTTTATGGGTCTAGAGTTTTGCCAGGAGCAGAAAGAACAAGACCAAAAACTTTAGATTTTAAAATTAGGTACGTTGCTAATTTGTTTTTAACTTTTTTATCAAATATTCTTAACAAACAAAGCTTAAGTGATTGCCACACATGTTATAAAGTTTTTTCAGCAGATATTTTAAAAAGTATTGATTTATATGAAAATGGATTTACTTTCTGCCCTGAAATTACTGCAAAGATTTCTCGGTTAGGTATAAAAATTATAGAAGTTCCTATAGACTATTATGGAAGAACTCATGATCAAGGAAAAAAAATTGTTTTTTTTGATGGTATTAAAGCTATTTATTCAATACTCAAATATAACTTGTTCAAAAAAACATAACAGTTTTAATTTTTTAAAGTAAAAATCAAAATGTTAATTTTAACTATAATAAATTTTTTTATAATTTTAAGTATTTTTGGATATGCATATATTTTCAAAAATTTATTTTTTGGAAAAAAAAACAGTGATATTTCTAATTTAGATTTTTTATATGGTTTAATTTTTTTACATTTTTTATCATTAATATTTCATGCTTTTTTTCCCTTAAAGCAAATTTCAATTATTATAATTTTATTGGGTTTGCTGGCATCTTTTTTATCAATTTTTAAAAAAAAATTAAAAGTTTCTTTATTTAAATATTTTTTTATTGTTTTTGCATTTTCAGTCATTGCATATTATGGAGTAAATAATATTGACTCACCACTTTATCATTTACAAGTGGTAAAATGGATAACTGATCATAAATTATCTTTTGGTTTATCAAATCTAGCGATTAGACTAGGAGTAAATTATCCTTGGTATTCCATAATTGGAATTTTAAATTTTGACTATAATCTTTTTTCAAATAAATATTATTTAAGTTTAATTATTTTTTCTTTCATATTTTATGAGATAGTTGCTCAGAAAAAAAGTAATCAGAGTTTAATTTTTCTCTCCCTGTCTTTTTGTTATTTACTATTGTTTAGCTTAATTCATCCTTTTAATTATGGTGTAATTTTAAATCATTTTGGCAATCCAGAAAAAGATATTTTTAACATGTTGATTTTCTTTTTAACAATTTATCTTTTTTTAAAAATTAATGAAAATAAAAAAGATAAGAATTTTAAATATATTAATTCAAATTTAATAAATATTTTTTTGATAAGTATTGCTTTGCTTATAATGCAAGTTCCCATATATATGTTTATTATATTTTTATTCTTCTATATTTTTTATAAATTTATCGAATTAAAGAATTTTAATTTTATATTTATTTTTTTAATTTTATTAGGTACTTTATGGATATTAAAAAGTATTTCTTTAAGTGGTTGTCTAATTTTTCCACTTTCATTTACATGTCTAGAGACAGACTGGACAACAGACCGGTCTACAATAAAATTTTTTGTCGATGAAACTAAAAGATATTGTAGAAGTTTACCTGGCCTTGAATTTATAAATAATTATCATATTACTTTAGAAACATTTAAATGGGTAATACCCTGGTTTAAAAACTATTATTTGACTACTGCTATGCATCAAATAAACAGTGTAATCTTAACCATTTCTTTTATTATTGTTATATATTTATTAATAATAAAAAAATTTATAATATCAAATTCAAATAAAATATTATTTTTTTCAGTTTTTTTAATTAATTTAACATGCCTGATAATTATACCAGAAATTAGATACTATTGGGGTCCACATATTTCTATTTCATGTTTATTGATTACTTTTTTAATTAATACATTAAATATTGAATTATTTAAAAATAAAAATTTTTTAATTTTTCCACCTGTAATTTTATTATTATTATTTATAATTTTTAAAGTTATGCCAAAATCAGAATATTCAGATTTATTAAATTTACCCGAAAGACATCATGATTATTCTCAAAAAATTAGAATTGGATCGTTTAACGGATATAGCGTTTATTCTAATGGCTGGAAGTGCGCTGATATCAAAGAAATATGTGTGAATATTCCTAAAACAAAATATAACTTTATGAAAATTAATTCATACTTGTTTATAAATAGGTAGTTTAATTAAATTTTCTATTATAAGATTTTTTTATAAAGTTTTTTAACTATAATTATGAAACTAACTTCTTTAAGGATAAAATGAAATTATCAGTAATTATTCCTTGTTATAATGAATCAAAAACCCTTGAAAAATTGGTAAGCCAAGTAATTGAGCAAAAAGAATTAATAAAAGAAATTATAATTGTAGATGACAATTCAAGAGATACTTCACCAGATATTATAAAAAAACTTTCTGAAAATAATCCTTTAATAAAATTTTTTCTTAAAGATATTAATGAAGGAAAAGGTTCTGCTATAAAAAAAGGATTAGAATTTGCTACTGGTGAGATAATATTAATTCAAGATGCTGATTTAGAATATGATCCTTCAGAATATTATAAACTAATAAAACCATTCAAAATCAGTAATGCAGATGTTGTTTATGGATCAAGATTTTTAGGTGGAGATTATGTCAGGTTACATTTTTTTTGGCACTACTTGGCAAATAAAATTTTAACTTTTTTATGCAATATAGTAACTAACCTAAATATGTCTGACATGGAAACTGGATACAAATTAATTAAAAGAGATCATTTAAAATCTATTGTTTTAAAAGAAAAATCATTTGGCATAGAACCAGAGTTGACAATTAAACTTTCAAAAAAAAATTTAGTTTTTTATGAAGTGCCTATAAGCTATAGAGGTAGATCCTATGATGAAGGTAAAAAGATAGGTTTTAAAGATGCATTAATTGCTGTCTATTGTATTATAAAGTATAGATTTATAAATTAGTAATTTTTAAAATTAATTAATATTAAGTATTTGACATTGCTATCTTCTATTTGTATATCACTGTTGCCTGGTGATTTTTGCGAAAGGGTAATACCCGATCCCATTCCGAACTCGGAAGTCAAGCCTTTCTGCGCCGATGGTACTTTGTCTTAAGACATGGAAGAGTAGGACATTGCCAGGCTAACAACTTAAATGAAAAATCTCATTGTCGTAACTGGTGGAGCTGGATTTGTTGGATCAAATTTAATTGAGTATTTAGCTTCGAAGACAAAAAAAAAAATAATTAGTCTTGATAATTATTCCACAGGAAAAAAAAAAAATCATATTCAAAATAAAAAAAGAATTAAATATATAAATGGATCCACAACCAATATTAGTAAAATCTTAAGAAGATATATAAAAAATATTCATACAGTATTCCATTTTGGTGAATTTTCAAGAATATACCAAAGTTTTGAAAAATTTGATGAATGTTATGACTCAAATTCAATAGGATCAAAATCAGTTTTTAAATTTTGTTTAGATAATAAAATAAAATTAATTTATTCAGCAACCTCTGCAAGTCTTGGTAATTATGGCAAGGATAAAAATTTGTCTCCTTATGCTTTTACGAAATCAAAAAATTTAGAACTTTTAGAAAATTTAAAAGAATGGTTTAATTTAAAGTATGAGGTAATTTATTTTTATAATGTTTATGGATCGAAACAAATTAGGACAGGATCAATGGCTACAGTTATTGGAATTTTCGAAAAATTATATGAAAATAACAAACCTTTGACAGTGGTTAGACCCGGAACACAATCACGAAGTTTTACCCATATAAACGACACAGTTAAAGTATGCTTTGAAGCTTGGAAAAAAGATAAATGTAAACATTATAGCATTTCCAATCGTAAATCGTATTCAATAGTGGATGTGGCAAAAATGTTTAAAAGTAAAATAATTTTCTTGAAATCAAGGCCGGGAGAAAGATATGCGTCAGCTCTTACTAAAATTTCTAAAAACAATCAAATAATTAGAAGATATGGAAAAATAAATTTGAAAGATTACATAACTTCGTTTATTAAGAGTTAAGTTTTATGAAAATTAAAAGCTCACTTAAGTCGCTAAAAAAAAGAGATCTTAATTCTAAATTGGTTAGGAGAAGAGGTAGAGTATACATAATCAATAAAACTAATCCAAAATTTAAAGCAAGACAGAAGTAATCATTAAATTTTTTATGATAATTTGTTCGGTATCAGAGAATGAAAATTTAGAAAAAAGAATTTCAATAACGCCAGAGATAGCAAAAAAATACATTAATTTAGGATTTGAAGTTCAATTGAGTGAGAAATATGGAAGGCATTTAGGTTTTCAAGAAAAAGATTATACTGAGATAGGAGCCAAATTTATAAATGATTATGAAAAGTTATTAGATAATGCAGATATTATTATTCAAATGGGCTTATTAGATGAAAATAAAATAAAATTTTTAAAATTTAATCAAATTTTTATTGGCGTATTGAATCACTATGAAAATAAAAAAAAAATTGATGAATTGTTAAAAAAGAAAGTTACACTATTTTCTCTTGATCTACTACCAAGGATAACAAGAGCACAGTCCATGGATATACTTTCTTCCCAGGCTAATTTGGCTGGATATAAAGCAGTTGTAGAATCATTTTCAATTTTTGAAAAAGCAATACCAATGATGATGACAGCAGCCGGAACTATTCCTGCAGCAAAAGTTTTAGTAGTAGGAGCAGGAGTTGCAGGTCTACAGGCGATAGCAACAGCAAAAAGAATGGGAGCTATTGTATATGCAACAGATGTCAGAATAGCATCAAAAGAGCAGGTTGAAAGTTTAGGTGGAAAATTTTTAAGCGTAGAAGGTGCGGAAAATTTAGAAACAGAAGGTGGTTATGCAAAAGAAACGTCTGCAGAATTCAAAAAAAAACAAGAAGAGCTATTGAGTAATACATTAAAAAAAATTGATATTGTAATTTGTACAGCATTAATACCTGGAAAAAAAGCACCA
>CACHJL010000010.1 GCA_902580135.1 uncultured Pelagibacteraceae bacterium
TTACATATAAATTACGATTATTGCCATCAGGAATTGTTAGGAAACATAAAATTTCTGTAATAGGAAATGGTGTAGTGATTGATCCATGGGCTCTGATAGAGGAGATGGATGAGATAAAAACAAAGGGAGTTACAGTAGATGAGAATAATTTAATAATTTCAGAGGCAGCAACTTTAATACTTCCATTTCATAGAGAATTGGATGAGATCCGAGAGGACTTAGCTGGAATTTCAAAAATAGGAACTACGAGAAGAGGTATTGGACCCGCATACGAAGATAAAGTAGGAAGAAGATCTATAAGAGTTATGGATTTAGCCTCCGAAGAAAATCTTGATAAAAGATTAGATAATGCATTAATCCATCATAATGCAATAAGAAAAGGTTTAGGAAAAGATAATTTTGAAAAAGAAAATTTGAAAAAAGAACTATTAAAAATTGCACCAAAATTACTAAAATTTTCGAAGCCTGTTTGGAAAAAAATTGAAGAATTTAAAAATAAAAATAAAAAAATTTTATTTGAAGGAGCGCAAGGAATTTTGTTAGATGTAGATCATGGAACATATCCATTTGTAACATCATCAAATACTGTCGCATCATCTGCTGCTACTGGCTCTGGTTGCGGCCCAAAGTCTATAAATTATATTTTGGGAATAACAAAAGCCTATACTACAAGAGTTGGAGAAGGACCTTTTCCAACAGAATTAACCAATGAAATTGGAGAAATTTTAGGAACCAAAGGAAAAGAATTTGGAACAGTTACGAGTAGAAAAAGAAGATGTGGATGGTTTGACGCTGTTTTAGTTAAACAAACAATAAAAATTTCAGGAATTGACGGAATTGCATTAACTAAACTCGATGTGTTAGATGATTTAAATGAAATAAAAATTTGTATTGCATATGAACTTAATGGAAAAAAAATTGATTATTTGCCAGCATCAATTGATGAACAAATAAAAGTTAAACCTATTTATAAAACATATAAGGGCTGGAAATCATCTACTGAAGGTATAAAAAATTTTGAAGATCTACCTGAAAATGCTAAATTTTATATCAGTGATTTAGAAAAACTTATAGAAGCAAAGATATCAAGTGTATCAACTAGCCCTGAGAGGAATGATACAATACTAGTTGAAGATCCATTTAACAATTAATTTGCTGTAAGCAAATTTTTTGATTTAGCAGAGTTAAGCATATGTTTTTGGAGCTTCTCAAAAGCTTTATTTTCTATTTGTCTTATTCTTTCTCTACTTATTTTAAATTTTTTACTTAAGTCTTCAAGAGTAATAGGATCGTCCGTAAGTCTTCTTGATTTTAAGATTTCTTTTTCTCTTTCATTAAGAATTTTAATAGAGTCTTGCAAAAGATCTTTTCTTTGTTCTATTTCTTCATTTTGAGCTAATTTAAGTTCATGATCCATTTCCTTATCTACTACCCAATCTTGCCATTCATCCCCATCTTCTCCTATTGGTGCATTAAGCGATTGTTCTTTTCCTGACAATCTTCTGTTCATTGAAACAACTTCTTCTTCACTCACATTCAATCTATTTGAAATATCTTTTACATGTTCGTCTTTTAGATCTCCTTCTGCTCTTGGAGCAATTTGATTTTTAATTTTTTTTAAATTAAAAAATAATTTTTTTTGAGCTGTTGTTGTACCAATTTTGACTAAACTCCATGATCTAAGAATATATTCTTGTATTGACGCTTTAATCCACCACATTGCATAAGTTGCTAATCTAAAACCTTTGTCTGGCTCAAATTTTTTAACTGCTTGCATCAAACCAACATTTCCTTCAGAAATCATTTCACTTAAAGGCAAACCGTAACCCTTATATCCCATAGCAATTTTAGCAACTAATCTTAGATGACTTGTAACAAGTTTTTCGGCCGATTTTATGTGTCCATTCGTTTTCCAATTTTTAGCCAACATAAATTCTTCTTCGGCATCTAACATTGGAAATTTTTTTATTTGTGCCAAATACAAAGAAAGGCCACCTTCGTCAGATAAAGCTGGCAAATTATAATTTGATTTATTCATAGAGGGTATTTATTTAATTAAGAATTTAAATTTTACAATGATTTTATTTGTTAGTATTTCTTAGTTTTTTTAAAATATTATCTAAATTATCTGGTAAATTAGATGAAAATTCTAAACGTTCACCAGACTTAGGATGATTAAAACCAAGAACTTTTGCGTGCAAGAACTGTCTATCTAGATTTAAAATATATTCTTTAATTTTAGGATCTATATTTTTAAATTTTTTAAATTTTTTTTTATATTTTTTATCACCTAAAATATTATTTCCTTTATGACTCATATGAACTCTTATTTGATGTGTTCTTCCTGTTTCAAGTCTACATTCAACTAGACTTAAAGTTGGAATTTTATCATTTTCGAAAGTTTCCAGTGTTTTGTATTTTGTAATTGCTTTTTTTCCTTTGGAAATCCCAACCTCCATCATTTGTCTATTTTTAGAACTTCTTGTTATAAATGTTTCTATCTTTCCACTATGAGGCCTTAACTTACCCCAAATCAATGCTTGGTAAACTCTAGTTATTGAATGTTCTGCAAATTGGCTTGATAAATTTTCATGCGATTTATTATTTTTTGCAACTACTATTAATCCCGAAGTATCTTTATCAATCCTATGTACAATACCTGGTCTTAATTCATCTCCAATGTTTGATAATTTTTTATTATAATTCATTAAGGCATTAACAATCGTATTATCATAATTCCCGACGGAAGGGTGCATGGATATACCAGCATTTTTATTTATCACAATAAGATCTGAGTCTTCATGTATTATGTTTAATTTATATGCATAAGGCTTTAATGAAGTTTTCTTTGGATCTGGTATTTCAAAAATAATATTATCACCAGCAGAAATTTTTTTTGATGGATCTTTAACTAGTGAGTTATTTATTTTAAGTTTTTCCTTTAAAATTAAATTTTTAATTCTAGTTCTACTTAAGTCTTTTTTTTTATTTGTTAAAAATAAGTCAATTCTTATTTCTTTTTCAGAATCATCTACAATTAATTTAATGATATTTTTCATAATTTATAATATTAATACTATATGCGTTCGTAGCTCAACTGGATAGAGCGCCAGATTTCGGCTCTGGAGGTTCAGGGTTCGACTCCTTGCGGGCGCACCACTATTCGCCAATATTAATCAAGGTACCTTTTTTTCTAGCTACACTAAAAGAATAGTAAAATAATGTTATTGCTAATAATAAATAAACAGTATTTAATTTTAATGCTGTATATAAGTTTTCTAAATTAACAGAACTATTAATTAGTATATTTCTTGCTTCTTCAAAAATATAAACAAGTGGAAGAGCGTATGCAATTTTTTGAAATATTTCTGGTAAAGTTTCAATTGGATAATATATACAGCCGAATGGAGCTAATAAAAACATTGTAGACCAAGCAATATTTTCAAATGAAGGTCCGAATCTTAATAATCCTGAAGAAACTAAAATTCCCAAAGTAATTCCAAAAATATATAAACTTAGAAAAAGAAAAAATAAATATATTCCAAGATCTAATATTGATATTCCAAAAAGTGGTGATGTTAAAATTATTGCTGGTATTAATCCAATTAAAGCCCTTATTAACGCCGTAATTACAAGAGATGTAATTATTTCACTAATTTTCATTGGTGCAATGAATAAATTAGTAAAATTTCTGCTCCAAATTTCTTCTAAGAACAACATGTTAAAACCAATACTTGTTCTAAATAAAAAATCATAAAGAATTGCACATGTTAAAATTACACCCACTGCATTGTTGTAATAGGAACTATGAGAAGCAAAGAAATTTGATATAAAACCCCATAATGTTATTTGTATGGATGGCCAATAAATTAAATCTAAAATTCTAGGAAAAGAACGGGTTATCAAAAAAAAATGTCTCAAAAAAAGACCATATATTCTAATTAAACTCATTCTTCTCCCTCGTAAGTTTTAAAAATACTTCTTCTAAGTTTTGTCTACCATGTTTACTTATCAGTTCTTCTGGGCTTCCACTGTCAATGATAACGCCATCTTTCATCATTAGTGTTGATTTACATAATCTAGTTACTTCATTCATGTTATGTGAAGCTAACAAAATAGAAATTTTCATTTCTTTTTTGTAGTCTTCTAAAAATGTTCTGACAAAATCACCAATTTCAGGGTCAAGTGAAGCTGTAGGCTCATCCAATAGCAAAACTTTTGGTTTGTTAATTAAAGCTTTTGCTAGACTAACTCTATTTTTTTGTCCTGATGAAAGTTCGCCCGTAATTTTATTTAATAAATCACCCAATCTTAATTTTTCTGAAAGATACTCAATTCTTTTTTTAATATCTGAAACTGAATACAATTTACCATAAACAATTAAGTTTTGTTTAACAGTCAGTTTTTTTGGAAGTTCAATATAGGGAGAAATAAAATTTATTTTTTTTAGAATTTCTATTCTGTTATCTTCAATTTTTTTTCCGTCTATTATTATTTCTCCATTAGAAGGCTTTAGCAACCCCAACATCATACCAATTGTTGTAGTTTTTCCTGAACCATTTGGTCCCAGAAGACCCAGAATTTCATCATCTTTAATTTTAAATGAAATTCCTTTAACTGCTTCCTTTAAACCATAACTTTTTTTTAAATTTTTTACTTCAACTAAATTTTGCATAATTTCTTTGAGGCTCTAATCAATCTATCATTAATTGTCTCTCCCAATCCTAAATTTGGAATTTTTTCAACAGCTATACTTTTAAATTTATTTTTTTTAATAATTCTTAAAGTTTTATATAAGTTTTTAGCTGCTTCCTTAAGGTTTTTTTTTTTACTTAAATAATAAAAATTATCTTCGGAAAATTTTCTTTCCTTAATTAAGATATAAGCTTCGTTATTTTTTGGGTATTTAACATTTAGTCTTATTGGAATTCCAGGAGAATAGTGGACTTTTCCTTGACCAGGAACCACTATTTTTTTTTTCTTATATTTTGTTTTATTTTTATTGATAAAAAACTTTTCTATCGATTTTCTCTCTATTCCTCCAAGTCTCAATATTTTTGGTTTTCCAATTAAATTTACTATTGTAGATTCAACGCCTACTTTTGATTGCCCTCCATCTAGAACAAATTTAATTTTTTTTCCAAATTCTTCAACAACATCACTTTTTGAAACTGGACTTATTTGTTTAGATAAATTAGCACTTGGTGCTGCTAGAGGATATTTTAAAACTTTTAATAGATTTCGAGTCAGCTTATGACTAGGGAATCTTACGGCTATCATTTTATTATTATTTGTTACATTTTTTGAAATATAACTATTACGTTTTAATTTTAAAATAAAAGATATTGGACCTGGGCAAAATTTTTTATATAATTTAAGAAAATTAAAATCTATCAAACAGTCTTTTTTTAGATCATCTAAACTATAGTAGTGCACAATCAAAGGATTTTTTTTGGGTCTTTTTTTTAAATTAAAAATCTTTAATGTTGCTTTGTCCGAGTAAGCATTTGCTGCCAGGCCATATACAGTTTCAGTAGGAATTCCTATACATTCATTATTATTTAAATAATTTATAGCTTTTTTAATATTTGAAAGATTGTTTTTCATATAATAATACCAACTAATATATGAATGAAAAAAATTTGCCAGATGATATTGTTTCATGTTCTTTAAACGAGCTAACAGAATTAGCTAACAAAATTATAGAAAAGTTAGAAAATGAAAAAGATTTAGAAAATTCGTTTAATGAATATCAGAAACTACTTAAATTAAATAATTTAATAGAAAAGAAATTTCATTCAACTAATAAAGAAATTTCTGAAGATACAAAATCTAAAATCAAAACTATAATGTCTAAGAAAAATGAAAAAAAAATTATATAAAACCGCAAAAGATACAAATTTATTTTTAAAAAATTTTTTAATATCACAGAAAAAAACTGAATTACTTAAAGCAATGAAATATGGATTGTTGCCCGGAGGTAAGAAAATAAGATCTAAAATTCTAGTTGATGTAGGAAAAATTTTTAATATTAAATATAATATTTTAATTCAAATAGGTGCTGCGGTAGAATGTATTCATGCCTACACTCTCATCCATGATGATTTGCCTTGTATGGATAATGATGATTTAAGAAGAGGAAAACCAAGTACACATAAAAAATTTGGAGTGTCAACCGCTGTTTTAGCTGGAAATTCTCTTTTAACTTTGGCTTTTGAAATATTAACAAATAAAAATTTAAAAATAAGTGACAATAAAAAAATTTTAATCATAAAATATATCTCTAATTGTTCTGGACATGAAGGTGTAGCGGGAGGACAATATTCTGATCTGAACTTTGAAAATAAAAAAATTTCTCTTAGTAAAATTAAACATATGCAGGTTAAAAAAACGGGAAGACTTTTTAGTTTTTGCTGTATTGCACCTCTTATAGTTGTCAATAAAAACAATTTAATTAAAAAGTTTAAAAAAATCGGTGAGGATATTGGCTTATTATTTCAAATAGCTGATGATTTAATTGATCATTCTGGTAAAGCAAAAATAGCAGGAAAAAAAACTAAAAAAGATGCCACAAAAGGAAAAGCTACTTTAATCAGTTTACTAGGATATAAAAATACGATTAAATACTCTAAAAAGTTAAAATTAAATATTTTTAATGAATTATTAAAATACAAAAAAAAATCTAATGATCTTAAGCAGACAATAGAATTTATTTTAAATAGAACAAATTAAAATGGCAAACTATAGGTTATTAAATAATGTAAATTTTCCTGCTGATATCAAAAAGTTATCAACACAAGAATTAAAAACATTGTCCGAAGAATTAAGACAAGAAATGATAGAAGCAGTCTCTCAAACAGGAGGTCACTTAGGTGCCGGTTTAGGAGTAGTTGAACTTACAGTTGCTCTTCATCATACTTTTAATACTCCTAATGATAAAATTATTTGGGATGTTGGCCATCAATCTTACCCTCACAAAATATTAACAGGCAGAAAAGATAGAATTAAAACATTAAGACAAGGAAATGGTCTTTCTGGCTTTACCAAAAGATCAGAAAGTGAATTTGATCCTTTCGGAGCAGCTCATAGTTCTACTTCAATTTCAGCTGCCTTAGGAATTGCAACAGCAAATAAACTTTCTAATAAAAATGATGAAGTTGTAGCAGTTATTGGAGATGGAGCGATTAGTGCCGGTATGGCATATGAAGCAATGAATAATGCTGGTGATGCAAAGACAAAAATGATTGTAATTTTAAACGATAACAACATGTCAATTGCTAAACCAGTTGGTGCAATGAAATCTTATTTGGCAAAAATATTCTCAGGAAAGATTTATTTTAATTTAAGAGAAACTATAAAACTAATAATTTCTTCATTTTCTAAGAGATTTAGTAAAAAAGCAGGACAAGCAGAAGATTTTTTACGCTCAATGGTAACAGGTGGAACTTTGTTTAGCTCTTTAGGATTTTACTATATTGGTCCTATAGATGGTCATGATTTAGATGTTCTTTTGCCAATTCTCAAAAATGCTAGAGAATCAAAGCACAACGGACCGATCCTTATTCATTTAAAAACACAAAAAGGCAAAGGTTATAAATATGCTGAAAAATCTGATGACAAATATCATGGCGTTTCAAAATTTAATGTTCAAACTGGTATTCAAGAAAAATCTAAATCTAATATTCCTGCTTATACAAAAGTTTTTGCTAATACTTTGGTTAAGCATGCTGAAAAAGACAGTAAGATTGTAGGAATTACAGCTGCAATGCCGTCCGGAACAGGAATGGATATTTTTTCAAAAAAATTTCCTAACAGGATGTTTGATGTTGGTATAGCGGAGCAGCATGCTGTGACTTTTGCGGCAGGACTAGCGACAGAGGGATTTAAGCCTTACGCTGCCATATATTCAACATTTTTGCAAAGAGCTTATGATCAAGTAGTTCACGATGTAGCTATACAAAGTTTGCCTGTAAGATTTGCAATTGATAGAGCAGGACTAGTTGGTGCTGATGGACCTACTCATGCAGGATCTTTTGATATAACTTATTTATCAACATTACCAAATTTTGTAGTTATGGCCGCAAGCGATGAAGGAGAGCTTGTAAAAATGATTAATACTTCAGTTGATATAAATGATAGACCAAGCGCATTTAGATATCCTAGGGGAGTTGGCGTAGGAATGGATATACCAGATATTTCTGAAAAATTAATTATTGGAAAAGGAAGAATTATTAAAGAAGGCAAAAAAGTTGCATTATTGAACTTCGGCACAAGATTAAAAGAATGTTTGATTGCAGAAGAAAATCTAAAAAAAAAAGGAATTAACCTAACTGTTGTGGACGCAAGATTTGCTAAACCTTTAGATGAAAATTTGATTTGGCAAGTTGCTACAAATCACGAGGTTATAATTACTATTGAAGAGGGCGCAATTGGAGGTTTTGGATCTCATGTAAATTACTTTTTAAATGAAAAAAATCTTCTTGATAATAATTTAAAATTTAGATCAATGATTTTACCAGACAAATTTATAGATCATAGCAAACCAGAAGAAATGTATAAAGATGCTGGATTAGATGCTAAATCTATAGAATTAAAAGTTATAGAAGCTTTAAACTCAAAAGTTTTAATAAAAAAAATTAATTAACTTCCACATTGAGCTTTATTTAAAAGGTAATGATCTAGAATTACACAATTCATCATAGCTTCACCTATTGGAACTGCTCTGATACCTACACAGGGATCGTGCCTACCTTTAACAGATATTGAAGTATTTTTTCCAAATTTATCGATAGTTTTTCTTTGTGTTAAAATAGAAGAAGTTGGTTTAACAGCAAAAGAAACTACTATTTCTTGACCACTAGAAATTCCTCCTAAAATACCTCCGGCATTATTTGAATAAAATTTTGTTTTTTTTCCTTTCTTAGTCATCTCATCTGAATTTTGTTCGCCAGTTAATTGAGCTGAATTCATCCCAGATCCGATATTAACTCCTTTTACTGCATTAATGCTCATCATTGCAGCGGCTAAATCCATATCAAGTTTTGAATATATTGGCGCTCCTAGGCCAACAGGCACACCCCTAGCTCTTACTTCAATTATGGCTCCACACGAAGATCCAGCTTTTCTAATACCTAATAAATATTTTTCCCATAACTTTAATACTGATTTATCTGGACAAAAAAGAGGGTTTTTTGATATATCTTTATCTCTCCAATTATTTAGATCACATCCTAAAATTCCTAACCGAGTCACAGCCCCTACAACATTGAATTTATTTCCTAGTTTTGTTTGTAGAACTTTTTTTGCTATAGCTCCTGCTGCTACTCTTGAAGCAGTTTCTCTTGCCGATTGTCTACCACCACCTCTGTAATCTCTAATTCCATATTTTTTAAAATAAGTAAAATCTGCATGACCCGGTCTAAATTTATTTTTTATATTTCCATAGTCTTTTGACCTCATATCTTTATTGTAAATAATCATAGAAATAGGTGTTCCAGTTGATTTACCTTCAAAGACACCTGATAAAATTTCTACTTTATCATCTTCTTTTCTTTGAGTAGTAAACTTGGATTGTCCTGGTTTTCTTTTATTCAGTTCTTTCTGAATTTCTTCTGCCTTGATTTGAATATTCGGTGGACAACCATCCACAATACAGCCAATCGAAGGTCCATGGGACTCCCCCCAGGTCGTGAAACGAAATATCTTTCCAAAAGTATTAAATGACATTAATTTATTATATAATTTATTTTGTTAAAATTATGAATCAAAAAAACTCATTAGACCTCAATAAATCCTTTAAAGATGAGGATAATCCAATTTCACTTTTTAAAATTTGGTTTGAAGAGGCAAAAAAATCAGAATTAAACGACCCTAACGCCTTATCTTTGGCGACAAGCGATAACACAGGAGTACCATCTGTTCGAATGGTTCTGTTGAAAAGTTTTGATAATAGTGGATTTGTTTTTTATACAAACTTAAATAGCACAAAGAGCAAAGCTATAAAAGATAATCCGATTGTATCTATGTGCTTCCATTGGAAAAGCTTGTTAAGACAAGTAAGAATTACAGGTAAAGCCAGCAATGTCAGTGATCAGGAAGCAGATGAATACTATAATTCTAGATCTTATGGAAGTAGGATAGGAGCATGGGCATCTAAACAAAGTTCAATTTTAAATAATCGACAAGAATTAAATAAAAAAATTGAAGATTATAAATCTAAATTTCCCAATAGTGATCAAGTTCCAAGGCCTAGTCATTGGTCAGGATGGAGAGTTAATCCAAATGAAATAGAATTTTGGTTGGACGGCGATGATAGAATTCATGAAAGACTAAAATATATAAAGGATAAAGAAAGTTGGAAAAAAATTTTATTAAGTCCTTAAAAATTTCTTTCAATACTAAATGTAGTTAAATTTTTTAGTATTGTTTTTTCGATAGAGTCTTCAAAAATACTTAATGCATTAGATGCTAGATTTATAAAGTGATCAGCTTTTTTATAGCAGTCTTTAATTATATTGTTTTCTTTTATTAAATTTAAAATATATTTTAAATCATCTTTGTCTCTCTTTACTTTACTGAATAAATTTTTTAATAACTTTTTTTGAGAACTTGAAACTTTTTGATATAATAATATTATTGGAAGTGTAACTTTGCCTTCAAAAAAATCGTTACCAATTTCTTTACCAAATAACTTTATATTAGAATTGTAATCCAAAGCATCATCAGCTATTTGGAAAGTTAATCCAATATTTTTTCCATAAAATTCTAAAGCCTCTTTATATTTTGCTTCTTTCTCTCCTAAAATTCCACCAACTTTAGTTGCTGCTGAGAACAAAGCTGCAGTTTTAGATGAAATAATTTTAAAATAAGTTTCTTCTAGTATGTCAATTTCACCTTTATGTTGTAATTGTAAAATTTCTCCTTGAGCAATTTCTGTTGAAGTTGAGGATAGTAATTTTAAAATTTCTATATTTCCATCTTCTACCATCATTTCAAAACATCTACTTAATAAATAGTCACCGACTAAAATAGAAGATTGGTTACCCCATATACTGTTTAATGTTTTCTTTCCTCTTCGTATTTCCGAGTTATCAATAACATCATCATGCATTAGTGTTGCAGCATGAATTAATTCTACACAAGCTGCTAAATTAATATCTCTCCCCCCTTTATTGTATCCTGAGAGTTTCGCACTCCCCAATGTTAATAAGGCTCTTAATTTTTTTCCACCAGTTCCAAGATGATACTCAGTCATCTTATGTACTAGTTCTACGTTGCTTGATAATTTTGAAATTATTCTTTCATCTACTAAGGCTAATTTATCCTCTACGGAGTATTTTAAGTCTAAATATGAATTATTTATCTCTTTTTTAAGCTGTATAACTGATCCCATATTTTAAAAGTATTATATTAAATTTATTAATATACTTATCAATTGACGCACCTTAATCTTCAACTATAAGTAAGCTTTATAAATAAACAAAAGTTTTGTAGCATCAAAAATGTTCTCATTTTTTAAAAAAAAAAAAATTGTAAGCCATATAAAGTTATCAGGTGTCATAGGAAATGTAGGTAAATTTAAAGAAGGAATAGATTATTCTGGTCAAGAAGAAATTATTAAAAAAGCATTTTCAGTTAAAAAATCCCTAGTTGTTGCAATATCTATTAATTCTCCAGGAGGTTCTCCAGTTCAGTCTCATTTACTATATAAATTTATTAGAGAGCAGGCTAAAAAACATAAAAAAAAAGTGATAGTATTCACTGAAGATGTGGCTGCATCAGGTGGATATCTTATAGCTTGCGCAGGAGATGAAATTTACTCAAATCCTAGCTCTATAGTAGGTTCAATTGGAGTAATTTATTCATCATTTGGATTTAAAGATTTAATAAAAAAAATAGGCATACAAAGAAGAGTTTACACAGCAGGAAAAAACAAAAGTACTTTAGATCCATTTCTTGAAGAAAAAGAGGAAGATATCAATAGATTAAAAAGTATTCAATTAGAGTTGCACGAAGAATTTATTAATGTCGTTGAAGAAAGTAGAGCAGCAAAGTTAAAAAAAGATAGTGGAGTTGAGTTGTTTTCAGGAGAATTTTGGTCTGGAAAAAAAGCAAAAGAATTAGGGTTGATAGATGGCTTAGGTAATGCTGATCAAATATTAAAAGAGAAATTTGGAGAAGATGTAGAAATTAAAAAATTTGAAAAATCTAAAGGTTGGTTAGCTAAAAAGCTTTCTTCATCAGAATATCAGACTGAAAAATTAATTAATGTTTTAGAAGAAAGATCAATCTGGCAAAGATATGGTTTCTAAAAAAAAAAAAATAAAAAAAAAACCATTATCATTTCAAGATACAATACTTACATTGCAAAAATATTGGTCTAAACAAGGATGCATACTATTACAACCTTATGATTTAGAAGTTGGTGCAGGAACATTTCATCCAGCAACCACTCTAAGATCTCTAGGAGATCAACCATGGAAGACTGCCTATGTTCAGCCCTCCAGAAGACCAACAGATGGACGCTATGGTGATAATCCAAATAGATTGCAGCATTATTATCAGTTTCAAGTTTTAATAAAACCATCACCTAGTAATATAAAAAAATTATATTTAAATAGTATTGCTGTAATAGGAATCGATCATAACGAAAATGATATTAGATTTGTAGAAGATGATTGGGAAAGCCCAACTCTTGGGGCAGCAGGATTGGGGTGGGAGGTATGGTGTAATGGTATGGAAATTACTCAATTTACTTACTTTCAACAAATGGCAGGAATGGAATGTAAACCAATTTCGGTTGAAATTACTTATGGATTAGAGCGACTTTGTATGTTTATCCAAAATAAAAAAAATGTATTTGATTTAATTTGGAACAATGATGGAGTTTCTTACAAGGATGTATTTCATCAATCTGAAAAAGAATTTTCAGCATACAATTTTGAACATGCCAATACAGACAATTTATATAAAATTTTTAATATGATAGAAGAAGAAGCAAAGTCTCTAATTGAAAAAAAAATTTCTTTACCAGCTTATGATCAATGTTTAAAAGCAAGTCATATATTTAATATTCTTGATGCAAGAGGTGTAATTAGTGTTGCTCAAAGAGCAGAATATATTTCAAAAATTAGAGATCTCACCAAAGCAATAGGAAAAATCTGGCTTGAAAGTCAAAAATAAAATGTCAGAATTTTTTCTAGAATTATTTAGTGAAGAGATTCCATCTAAGCTTCAGTCCAATGCCCGAAAGAATCTTTATGAAAATCTTAAAAAATTTTTTGAAGAACATGAAATTTTAATAAAAGGAAAATTAAATGTTTTTTCAACACCGAATAGACTTGTAGTTTATGTAGACAAGATAACTAAACAAATATCTAGAAAGCCTAAAGAAATTAGAGGCCCAAGTATACAATCTCCTGCTCAAGCTTTGGATGGATTTTTGAGATCAAATGATATTAAAAAAACACAAGTTTATGAAAAAAAAACTGAAAAAGGTGAGTTTTATTATTACAGAAAGCCATCTCAAAAGATAAGTACAGCAAATTTATTAAGTAAAAATTTACCAAATATTTTATCAAAAATTACATGGAATAAGTCTATGAAATGGGGAAATCATAACTTATTTTGGGGAAGGCCTTTAAAATCAATTTTATGTATTTTTGATGGAAAAAAATTAGATTTTAATTTTAATCATCTAAAAAGCTCAAATATAACATTTATAGACAAAGAGTTAGAAGAAAAAACAAAAATTTTTAATAGTTTTAAATCTTATAATTCTTATTTTAAATCGCTTGGAATATTTATTGATCAAGAAAAAAGAAAATCATTTATTTCAAATGAAATTATTAAATTATCCAAATCAAAAAAAATTAAAATTAATTTAAAAAATAATCTATTGGATGAAATAACTAATATAGTAGAAAAACCAAAAATACTATTTTGTGATTTTGATAAAAAATATCTGACCATACCAAAAGAAATATTAATTATTACAATGCAAAGTCATCAAAAGTATTTTCCCACTTTTGATAATAAAGATAATTTAACTAATAATTTTATTGTTATAGCAGATAAAAAAGATTCAAAAGGACTCATAAAACTTGGAAATGAAAGAGTTATTGAAGCACGTTTAAATGATGCTGAATTTTTTTGGAATAAAAATAGATCACAAAATTTAGTTAAACAGGTTTCAAACTTAAAAAATGTTAATTATTTTAAAGGGTTAGGAACCTATTTTGATAAGGTTCAAAGAATAAGAAAGTTGTGTGGAATAATTTCTGATGAAATGTTAATTAGTAAAGAAAAAATAGAAATAGCATCATCCATCTGTAAAGTAGACCTTATGTCTGATATGGTTGGTGAATTTCCTGAATTACAAGGAATTATGGGTGGATATTTTGCAGAAGCCCAAGGTTTCGATAAGGAGATAGGTTTAGCGGTATCAGAACATTATTTGCCAATTGGAATGGATAGTCTGGTTCCAAAAAAACCCTATAGCGTAGCATTGTCTTTAAGTGATAAACTAGATTCATTAGTAGGTTTTTTTGGAATAAATTTAAAACCTTCAAGTTCCAAAGATCCTTATGCATTAAGACGAATGGCAATTAGTCTAGTAAGGCTGATTGTTGAAAATAATAATACTCTTAAGCTTAGAGATTTAATTAATTATTCATGCATGCTTTATAAAGATCAAAGTTTTGAATTTGATACAAAATTAATACAAAAAGATTTAAGTGAATTTATTTTAGAAAGACTGAAAAACTATTTAAGAGAAAAAAATGTTAGAAATGATATTATTGAAAGCTCAACAAACATTTTTAATATTGATGATATATTGAAGATTTTTAAAAAATCTTTAGCTTTAAATAGAAATATAAAAAAAGATTTTGGAAAAGATGTAATATCAATATACAAGAGATCTTCAAAAATTTTATATAACGAAAAAGAAAATTTATCAGAAATTATAGGCTCAGCTGACCCTGGACTTTTTAAAAATGATTTTGAAAAAAATCTTTATAAAAGAATTCATGAAATAAGAAAATATTTTTCAAACATAAGTAAATTTGAAAATTATGACGAAAGTTTAAAAAAATTATCATTGGCAAAAAATGAAATTGATGCATTTTTTGATAATGTAATTGTAAATGATATTGATCCTGTAATTAAAAAAAATAGGTTGGAACTTTTAAAAATGTTATGTAAAAGCTTTGAAAATTATTTTAATTTTTCAAAAATAGAAGGTTAATGAAAAAATTTGTTTTTAATTTTAATTCGAAAGAATCTTCAAAATTAAAAAAATCTAAAAATATATTAGGTGGCAAAGGTATAAATCTTGCAGAAATGGGTAAATTAGGTTTACCTGTGCCTCCAGGTTTTACTATTTCAACAGAAGTATGCGAATTATTTTATAAAAATAAAAAAAAATTAAATTCGAAAATTATTGCAGAAATAAATAACGAATTAAAAAAAATAGAAAAAAAATCAAAAAAAAAATTTGGAGATTTAAAAAATCCCTTATTAGTTTCAGTAAGATCTGGCGCAAGAGTGTCAATGCCTGGAATGATGGATACAATTTTAAATCTTGGTCTTAATGATAAAACAGTACTAGCGCTATCGGAAAAAACTTCAAATATAAGATTTGCGAAAGATAGCTATAGAAGATTTATACAGATGTACTCAAATGTAGTATTGGGTATTGAAAATTATCATTTTGAGGAATTAATTGAAAATTATAAATTAACAAAAGGTGTGTTATTAGATACAGATCTTGATGAGAATGATTGGGATGGGTTAATTAAAGATTTTAAAAATGTTGTTAGAGAAAAAACTAAAAAAGAATTTCCCCAGGATGTACAACTTCAGCTTATAGGAGCAATTGGCGCGGTATTCTTATCTTGGGAAAGTCATAGAGCAAAAGTTTATAGAAAAATAAATCAAATTCCATCCAATTGGGGGACAGCTGTGAATGTTCAGTCAATGGTATTTGGCAACATGGGAGATAATTGTGCAACTGGTGTAGTGTTTACAAGAAATCCTTCAGATGGAGATAATGAAATATTTGGTGAGTACTTAGTTAATGCTCAGGGAGAAGATGTTGTAGCGGGTACAAGAACCCCACAACATATAACTAAAAAGGCCAGATTAACCTCAAAGGAAAAATTACTTTCAATGGAAGAGTCTATGCCTTCAATTTATAGGCAGTTAAAAAAAATATTATTGAAATTAGAGAAACATTATAGAGACATGCAAGATGTGGAGTTTACAGTGGAGAATAAAAAACTATGGATGCTGCAAACAAGATCAGGAAAAAGAACAGCAAAATCTGCAGTTAAAATAGCAACAGACATGGTTAAAGAAAATTTAATTTCAAAAAAAGAAGCAGTTTTAAGAATTGAACCAAACTCTCTAGATACTTTGCTTCACCCAACATTGGATGAAAAAAGCAATATAAAAGTAATTGCAAGAGGTTTACCTGCATCACCCGGCGCTGTTAGTGGAAAAGTTGTTTTTTCTTCAGATGAAGCTCAGAGGCTTAATGACATGATGCAAAATACAATTTTAGTTAGAGTTGAAACATCCCCAGAAGACATTCATGGTATGCATGCAGCCAAAGGGATTTTAACTGCAAGAGGTGGAATGACAAGCCATGCAGCAGTAGTTGCCAGAGGAATGGGGCGTCCATGTGTTTCTGGTTCAAATGAAATTGAAATTAATTATGAAGATAGTTTATTTAAGGTAAATGGTTATGAAATTCGTGAAGGAGATTTAATAACTATTGATGGTTCAACAGGTAGAATTATTTTAGGTGAGGTAAAAACAGTAAAACCTGAAATTTCTGGTGATTTTTCTAAATTAATGAAATGGGCAGACAGTTTTAGAAAATTAAAAATCAGATCGAATGCTGAGACACCATTGGACAGTAAAATAGCTAGAGATTTTGGAGCTGAAGGAATTGGTTTGTGTAGAACCGAACATATGTTCTTTGATGAAGAAAGAATTTTATCAGTTAGAGAAATGATACTTTCAAAATCAAAAGAAGATCGAGCTAAAGCTTTAAGCAAATTGCTACCACATCAAAAAAATGATTTTATAGAAATATTTAAAATTATGAATGGACTTCCGGTTACAGTAAGACTTTTAGATCCACCATTACATGAATTTTTACCTAAAAGCGCTTCAGAGATTTTCGATGTTTCAAAATCTTTAAATTTATCAATTAAAGAAATTGAAGCAAGAATTGATGAACAGAGAGAAGAGAATCCTATGTTGGGCCATAGAGGATGCAGGCTAGGCATTTCCTTTCCAGAAATTTATGAAATGCAAATAAGAGCAATTTTTGAAGCACTAGTAGAATGCAAAAAAAGAAAAATTAAGTCAACTATGCCTGAAATAATGATACCACTTGTATCAACTGAAACTGAAATAAAAATAATGAAAGATCTGGTAATTAATGTTGCTAGAAAAGTACAAAATGAAAATAAAACTAAAATTAATTTTCTAGTGGGTACTATGATTGAACTACCAAGAGCTGCAATAAAAGCAAAAGATATTGCAAAATATGCTGAATTTTTTAGTTTTGGGACTAACGATCTAACACAAACTACATTTGGGATTAGTAGAGATGATAGTGGAAAATTTTTAAATGATTACATTGAAAATAAAATTTTTGATGTTGATCCATTTATCTCAATTGATGATGGAGTTGGTGATTTAATTGAAATAGCCGTATCTAATGGAAAAAAACAAAATAAAAAAATTAAGCTTGGAATTTGTGGAGAACACGGTGGAGATCCGAAAAGTATAGAATTTTGTTCTAAAGTTGGACTGGATTATGTTTCTTGCTCTCCTTATAGAGTTCCTGTAGCTAGACTTGCGGCGGCACAGGCTCAATTAAAAAAATAAAACTTATTAAATTTCTAACTTAAAATCTAATGAGTTAATATTATGCGTTAATGCTCCAATAGATATTCTGTTTACACCGGTTCTTGCAATTTTTTTGACATTTTTTAAAGTAACGCCACCTGAAGCTTCAGTTTCATAAAGTTTTTTAGCTAGTTTAACACCTGCTCTAAGGTTTTTAGTATTCATATTATCAAATAAAATTCTATCAAACTTTAATCCATTAATTTTTTTAAGTTGATTTAAGTTATCAATTTCAACTGTAATTTTTTTACCTTTTTTTGATTTAATTGCTTTTTTTATAATCACTTCAAATTTTTTTGTTGAGGCAATATGATTATCTTTAATTAAAAATTCATCACTTAAATTAAACCTATGATTTGTTCCACCTCCTAATTTTACAGCATATTTTTGAATTACTCTTAAATTTGGAATAGTTTTTCTAGTGCAACAAATTTTTGTTCTTTTTCCAACCTTTTTTACAAATTGATTTGTTTTTGTTGCAATTCCTGAAATATGGGAGATAAAATTAAGAGCCACCCTTTCACCCATAAGTATATTTTTAATTTTACCCTCTATTATTGCAACTACTGTTCTTTTATTTAATGAAGATCCTTCTTTCTTTTTTGAAATAAATTTAATTTTTTTATCCAATAAATTAAAAGTTTGTTTAGCAAATTCTAATCCTCCTATTATTCCTTTTTGGTTACTTATTAATTTAATTTTTTTAATAGAGCTATTGTCTAATAAATTCGATGTTATGTCTCCTGATGGATAAAGATCTTCAGCTAAAGCTAACTTACAAGTATTTCTTATAAAATTTTTACTTAATTGAATTTTTGACACAGATTTTATCTGCCTATCTCTGCCATTCTTTCTACAGATTTTCTAGCTTTTGTAATTGTTTCTTTGTCCATTATTAGTTCGTTTGTTTCATTCTCTAAACAATCTAATATTTTTGGTAATGTAATCTTTTTCATATGAGGACATAAATTACAGGGACGTATAAATTCAACTTTTGGATTATCGATTTGAACATTGTCACTCATTGAACATTCTGTAACCATCATTACTTTTTTAGGCTGATTATCTTTAACGTATTTAATCATACCACTTGTCGAACCTGCAAAATCGCTTGCCTTTATTACATCTGGCGGACATTCAGGGTGAGCGATTATTTTAATACCTGGATTATTTTTTCTAATTTCATTTATTTCTTCATCTTTAAATTGCTCATGAACTTCGCAAGTTCCTTTCCACGAAATAATTTCTACATCTGTTTGGGAAGCAACATATTTTGCTAAAAAATCATCTGGCAAAAATATAACTTTTTTTACCCCTAGTGATTGCACAATTTTTACAGCATTAGCTGAAGTACAGCATACATCTGTTTCTGCTTTTACATCTGCCGATGTATTAACATAAGAAACCACAGGTACTCCTGGATATTTTTTTTTTAAATTTCTTACATCTTTACCTGTGATTGATGCTGATAAAGAACAACCTGCATTCATATCTGGTAGTAAAACTTTTTTTTCGGGGCTCATAAGTTTTGCTGTTTCAGCCATAAAATGAACTCCACACATAACAATTATATCTGCTTTAGTTTTCGCAGCTTCCACAGCTAGAGCAAGTGAGTCAGCAGAGAAGTCAGAAATACCATGGTATATCTCTGGTGTTTGATAATTGTGAGCAAGAATTACAGCATTTTTTTCTTTTTTTAATTTGTTAATTTTATAAATATAAGGTGCGTGAATTGACCATTCAATCTCAGGGATTGTTCCTGAGACTTTTTTATAAATTGGATCAGTAAACTTTTTTACTTCAGAATTAAATTCCATAATAAAAACTTATCAACTTGAATTAGAATTGTCATTCATTTAATCTGACGCATTAATTGCGGCCATGCTGAAATTGGTAGACAGGCACGGTTGAGGGCCGTGTGGGCTTAGCCTTTGAGAGTTCGAGTCTCTCTGGCCGCACCAGAATAAAAAATAAATTAATTAAAGGGGCGTTCTGTTGCCAGGTGCCCCAAACCCCGTAACTTAATTAATAAATTAATTAAGCTGCAAGTGCGTAACTTTCGTTAGCATTTATAAATTAGCCCATTACGGCGGAACAATACCGAACGAAAGAATAACTTTTAGACACCCGTCGATCCTAATTCACCCCCATAAGTTGAAAATGGTGGAGGTGGTGGGTACTGCCCCCACGTCCGTAATGGTTATTACGAAATTCGTTTATCGTCATAGTTGGAAAACCAACATTAATAATATAAAACCAAATTATAGAGATTCAATAAATTATTCATGAAATTAACAACTGAACAAGCTAAAGAAATTAAAGATCAACAAAATCAAGAAAATAAAACGAAAAGAGTTACTGCTATTGAACTAGAAAAAATACTATATGAAGCGATACCTCTTTTAGATCATGGTTTTATTAGGGTAGTTGATTATATGGGAGATGATACATCCATCGTACAAGCTGCTAGAGTTTCTTATGGCAAGGGGACGAAAAAAGTTTCAACGGATGCAGGTCTTATAAAATATTTAATGAGACATTGGCACAGTACACCTTTTGAAATGTGCGAAATAAAATATCACGTTAAACTTCCTATTTTTATAGCAAGACAATGGATTAGACATAGAACAGCAAACGTAAATGAATATTCAGCAAGGTACTCTATATTAGATAAAGAGTTTTATTTGCCTGAGCAAAAACATTTAGCTGCTCAATCTCAAAGTAACAGACAAGGAAGAGGAGATGTTATAGAAGGAGATCAAGCAAAAAAAGTTTTAGATCTTCTAAAAAATGATGCTGAACGAACATATGATAATTATGAAATGATGTTGAATGAAAGATATGATGGATCAGTAATTGATGAAAAGGAAGTCGGCCTTGCTAGAGAATTAGCAAGAATGAATTTAACTTTAAATACTTACACCCAATGGTATTGGAAAACTGATCTTTTGAATTTAATGAATTTTTTAAGACTTCGTGCAGATCACCATGCTCAATATGAAATTAGAACTTATGCTGATGCAATGTTGGATACATTAAAAAAATGGGTACCAATAACTTATGAAGCATTTATGGATTATCGAGTTGGTGGTACTGAAGTATCTGCTAAAGGAAAATCAGTTATTCAAAAATTTATAAAAGGAGAAAATGTTTCTATAGAAAAGTCTGGTCTTTCTAAGAGAGAGTGGAATGAATTAATGGAAGCTTTTGATCTTAAAGATAAATTGATTTAATTTTTTCAGCAAAACTTAAGTAAATTTTAGAAATTTCATGTTCAGGATTATTTTCAACAATTGGAGTTCCTTTATCACCTTGTTTTCCAACTTCTGGGTCTATTGGAATTTCACCTAAAAATTCTTTTTTAAATTCGTCTGCGGTTTTTTTAACTCCTCCTTCACCAAATATTGGATATTTTTTTCCATCATCTCCAATGAAATGACTCATATTATCAACTAGACCTAAAATTTTTACTTTTAACTTATCAAACATTTTAATACCTCGTTTGACGTCTTGTAGAGCTATTTCTTGAGGAGTTGAAACAATTATTGCTCCATCCACATTTATTTCTTGTGCAAAAGTTAGCTGCGTATCGCCTGTTCCTGGCGGCATATCGACAATTATAAAATCTAAATCTTTCCAAGAGACTTTTTGTGTAAATGTTTTAATAGCGCTTGTTACCATTGGCCCCCTCCATATCATTGGAGTTTGTTCTTCTGTTAAAAAACCTATAGACATACATTGGATATCATATTTAATAATTGGTTTTAAAGTTTGCCCATCGCTTTCGGGCTTTTCATTAATTGAAAATAGTTTTGGTAAAGAGGGACCGTATATATCAGCATCAAGCAAACCTACTTTGCATCCAATATTTTTAAGAGCTAAAGCAATGTTTGTTGCAAATGTGGATTTGCCAACACCACCTTTGGCACTTGATATTGCAATTGTAAATTTTGTTCCTTTAATAGGGTTTTTTTTAAAGCTTTTTGGTTCTGTTTTTGCTTTTAATGTGTCATTCATGCATTTATCATTATCTTGTTTTTAAGCATAAAGACACTATATAGAATGTCATATGAGCGATTTCAAAAATCAAAGCCCGTGGGGCAGTCCTCCTGGAGGAGGAGGAAATGGTGGATTTAGAAGAGGACCTACTCCACCAGATATTGATGAAATTGTAAAAAAAATTCAAAACACAATAAATAGATTTACTGGTGGTGGAACTGGTGGCTCGAAACCAATAATATTTGGTCTAATTATTTTAGCAATTCTTTGGGCGCTAAGTGGACTGTATAGAGTATTGCCTGACGAACAGGGAGTTGTAATGAGATTTGGAAAATTTGTAAATACTACTCAACCTGGGTTAAATTATCATTTTCCATATCCAATCGAAACTGTTTTAACTCCAAAAGTTACTAAAGTTAATAGAATTGATATTGGATTTAGATCTGAAAGAGATAGTGGATTTACATCTGGAGGAGTTGCTGATGTTCCAGAAGAAAGCTTGATGTTAACTGGAGACGAAAATATTGTAAATATTGATTTTTCAGTTTTCTGGGTAATTAAAGATGCTGGTAATTTTTTATTCAAAATTCAAGATCCAGAAGGAACAGTAAAAGCTGCTGCTGAAACCGCTATGAGAGAAGTTATAGCAAGATCGAACATTCAACCAATACTTACAGAAGGTAGATCTTTAATTGAAACGGATACACAGGAAATAATTCAACAAATTTTAGATGAATACAATAGTGGTATTCAAATTACACAAGTACAAACTCAAAAAGCTGACCCACCAGATCAAGTAATTGATGCATTTAGAGATGTTCAGGCTGCAAGAGCCGATATGGAAAGATCTAAAAATGAAGCTGAAGCATACCGAAACGATGTTATACCAAGGGCACGAGGAGAAGCTGCAAAGATATTACAAGCAGCTGAGGCTTATAAAAAAGAAGTAGTTGCTAAGGCAGAAGGTGAAGCAAGTAGATTTTTATCAATTTATAATGAATATTCTAAGGCAAAAGAAGTAACACAAGAAAGAATGTTTTTAGAGACTATGGAAAAAGTATTAGCAGATATTAATAAAATTATAATCGATAAGAATGCGGGATCTGGAGTAGTTCCTTATCTACCATTACAAGAATTAAAGGCAGGTACAAACTAATGAAAGCAGGAAAAATTTTATTATCAATAATTATTTTATTAGGCATAGTAACATTTTTTTCAGTGTTTGTTGTTAAGGAAGTTAATCAAGCTATTGTTTTACAATTCGGTGATCCTAAAAAAATTATATTAAAACCAGGGTTAAACTTTAAAATTCCATTTATTCAGAATGTGGTATTTTTAGATAAAAGAATTCTAAATTTAGATACACCACCCGAAGAAGTAATTGCATCTGATCAAAAACGTTTAATAGTTGATGCATTTGCAAGATTCCAAATTGTAGACCCACTAAAATTTTATATTTCAGTCGGCAATGAAAGAGTTGCAAGATCAAGATTGGCTACTATTATAAATTCAAGAATAAGAAATGTTTTAGGTCAACAGGAATTACAAACTCTATTATCTCAAGATAGATCAAAACAAATGGCATTAATTCAAGAAGGCGTAAATAATGAAGCGGAAAATTTTGGAATTAAAATTGTAGATGTTAGAATTAAGAGAGCTGATCTTCCTCAGGCAAACAGTGATGCAATTTTTAGAAGGATGCAAACAGAAAGAGAAAGAGAAGCAAAAGAATTTAGAGCAAAAGGAGCTGAAATGGCGGTAACTATAACTTCTACAGCTGACAAAGAAGTGACTGTAATTTTAGCGGATGCGCAAAAAAAATCAGAGATTATGAAAGGAGAAGGTGATGGGGAAAGAAACAGAATATTCGCTGATGCCTTCGGTCAAGACCCTGAATTTTTTGCATTTTATAGAGCAATGCAAGCATATGAAAAATCTCTAATTGGTGGGGAAACATCTTTAATACTTTCTCCAGATAGTGAATTTTTCAAATTTTTTGGAAATATAAAGCCTAAAGCAGAGTAATCTAATTATGAAAGAATTGATCATAGCTTTTGGTCTATTCTTATTCATTGAAGGTATTTTGTACGCCATATTTCCATCAAAAATGAAAAGTATGCTTAAAAAACTAAATGAAGTGAGTACTAACCAACTTAGAACAGGTGGATTTGTATTTGCGATAATTGGATTTATTATTATTTGGTACATTAAAAGATGAGAAAGTATTTTAAATTATTATTTATTTTTTTAATCTCTTGGAATATTGGAGTTTTAGCAAATGCACAAGAAAGACCAGCATCTTTTGCAGATTTAGCTGAAAAAGTAATGCCATCTGTTGTAAATATTTCAACAACTACAACAGTAACTACTCAAGCCAATCCATTTCCATTTGAATTTCCTCCAGGTTCTCCTTTTGAGGATATGTTTAAAGAGTTTGGAACACCTCAAAAAAGAAAATCGAGCGCTCTAGGTTCAGGATTTATTATTGATAAGGAAGGAATAGTTATAACTAATAACCATGTTATCCAAGGAGCAGAAGATATTCTTGTAAGAGTAAATGGCGATAAAGAATTTAAAGCCAAAGTATTAGGAGCAGATCCAGGAATGGATATAGCTGTTCTTAAAATGGAAACTGAAGAAAAATTTATACCTGTAAAATTTGGCGACTCAGACAAAGCTAGAATTGGAGATTGGGTTATAGCAATAGGAAATCCATTTGGTTTTGGAGGAACAGTTACTTCAGGTATTATTTCAGCAAGAAATAGAAGTATAGGATTATCGAGATATGAAGACTTTATTCAAACAGATGCATCAATCAACCAAGGAAACTCAGGAGGTCCTTTATTTAATATGGAAGGAGATGTAATAGGAATAAATACTGCAATACTAGGCCCATCAGGATCAATAGGAATAGGATTTGCTATTCCATCAAACAATGCAAAAAGAGTTATAAGCCAGTTAATTGAATTTGGAGAAACAAAAAGAGGATGGTTGGGAGTTAGAATTCAATATGTCACAAAAGAAATAGCAGAAGTCGAAAAGCTAGATAAACCATTTGGAGCTTTAGTTGCAAGTGTAGCTGAAGGGAGTCCATCTGAAGATGCCGGAATAAAAGCAGGTGATATCATCTTAGAATTTGATGGAAAAATTATAAATGAGATGAGTGAATTACCAAAAATAGTTGCAGCAACAGATGTTGGAAAAAAAGTAAATGTTAAAATATGGAGAAATCAAAGAGAAATAACAAAAACAATAGTTCTTGGAAGATTGGAAACATCTTCTGATTTTAAACCACAAAAAAAAGTTTTACAAAAACCAAAAAAAAATAAAATAGAAGGATTAAAAATTACTGTTAGATTATTAAGTAAAAAAGATATTTCAGAAAGAAAATTGCCAAAAGGAACATCAGGCGTTGTAATCACTGAAATTGAGAAAGATAGTCCTTTAAATTATCTAGAAGTAAACAATATTATCGTAGAAGTACAAAAGAAAAAAATTAATACAATCGGTGATCTTAAAAATACAATTGATAAGACAATGAGAAGTACGGAAAAAACATTGTTAATAGCAATTTATAACAATCAAAATCAAAGAAGATATATTGGTGTTAAATTAAATTAAATGGACCTTAAGTCCAAAATAATTTTAATATCTGGTCCAACTGCATCAGGAAAATCAAATTTCGCTATAAAACTTGCTAAAAAAATTAAAGGTGAAATTATTAATGCTGATAGCATGCAAGTTTACAAAGAATTAAAAATCTTATCGGCAAGACCACTAAAAAAAGAATATCAAAAGGTTCAACACCATCTTTACGGTTTTCAAAATGTAAAAAATAATTTTTCTACTGGAAAATGGTTAAAACTTGCAACAAAAAAAATATCTATAATTAAAAAGAGAAAAAAAATCCCTATTTTAGTTGGGGGTACAGGTTTATATTTTAAAGCTTTAACAGATGGTTTAGTTAAAATTCCTAATATACCTAGCAAACTTAGAAATGAGATAAGAAATTATCAAAAAAAAATTGGTCAAAAAAAATTTTATAAACAATTAATTAAACTAGATCCATTAATTAATGAAAAAATAAATTCAACAGATGTTCAAAGATCTATTAGAGCTTATGAGGTTAAGCTTTATACTAAGAAATCATTAATTGATTGGTTTAAAAATACAAAATCAAAATTTACTAATGATGATTTTTTTAAAATTTATATAGATTTTCCAAGAGAAGATTTATTAGTAAGAATTTCTTCAAGAGTAGATGAAATGCTAAAACAAGGAGCTATTAAAGAGGTAAAAAAATTTTTAAAATTCAAGATATCCTCTGACAAGACTCCAAATAAAATAATTGGAATTAATGAAATTAAAGATTTTCTTCATAAAAAATCTGATTTGAATGAAGTTAAGGAAAAAATAACAATAAAAACAAGACAATACGCTAAAAGGCAAAGCACTTGGGCACGAGGTCAAATGAAGAATTGGCAAAAAATAAATCCAAAAGCTTTAAAAAACTTTTTAAAAAAAATCTAAATTAATCTCACTTAAACTTGACCTGGGAGCACAACTTCAGCTAGATTGGCTGAATGCCAAAATTATATTCAGGAGCGGAGATAGTTTTTAAATGCCTTGAGGATCAAGGTGTAAGTAATATTTTTGGGTATCCAGGAGGAGCGGTTCTTCCGATATATGATGAATTAAAAAATTTTAAATCTATAAAGCACATTTTAGTAAGACATGAACAAGGAGCAGGTCATGCAGCAGAAGGTTATGCAAGATCAACTGGTAAAGCTGGAGTTTTATTGGTTACCTCAGGTCCGGGTGCAACAAATGCTGTTACAGCTCTTACCGATGCATATATGGACTCAGTACCTTTAGTTTGTATTTCTGGGCAAGTACCTACACACTTAATCGGCACAGATGCTTTTCAAGAATGTGATACAACTGGAATTACAAGACCATGTACAAAACATAATTGGTTAGTTAAAGATATAAAAGATTTAGCAGGAGTTATTCATAAAGCTTTTGAAGTAGCAACAACTGGAAGACCAGGTCCAGTTTTGGTTGACATCCCTAAAGATATCCAGTTTCAAAAAACTATTTATAAAAAATATAAAAAACAAAAAAAACTAAATGGAAATTCACATAATCGTTTTTCACAAGAAAATATAGATCAACTTATTCAGTTAATGAGTAAATCTTCCAAGCCTATTTTTTATACTGGAGGAGGTGTTATTAATTCTGGACCTAAAGCCAGTGAATTATTAAAAGAACTTGTTTATACAACTGGTTTTCCAATTACAACAACCTTACAAGGGCTAGGTTCTTTTCCGGCAGACGACAATCAGTTTTTAGGTATGCTCGGTATGCATGGTACTTATGAAGCAAATAACGCAATGTATGATTGCGATTTAATGATAAATATTGGAGCAAGGTTTGATGATAGAATTACAGGAAAAATTGATGAATTTTCCCCAAGATCAAAAAAAGTACATATTGATATTGATCCATCGTCAATAAATAAAAATGTAAAAGTTGATTTAGCAATTGTTGGTGATGTTAAATCAGTTATTGCTTCAACAATTAAAACTTTAAAAAAGAAAAAAACTAATTTTGTTAAATCTAATAAACAAAAAACATCTAAGTGGTGGGAAAAAATTCAAAAATGGAGGTCAAAAAGATCTTTAGATTATATTGGGAGCGAAGAAACTATTAAACCTCAATATGCAATTGAAAGATTGTATGAACTGACTAAAGATAAAGATACATATATTACAACTGAAGTTGGACAACATCAAATGTGGGCTGCACAACATTATAAATTTAATAAACCAAATCGATGGATGACATCTGGGGGATTGGGAACAATGGGCTATGGATTACCAGCAGCAGTAGGTGTTCAAGTTGCCCATCCTAATAAATTAGTAATTGATATTGCTGGTGAAGCTTCTGTGTTAATGACCATGCAAGAAATGTCAACAGCTGTTCAGTATAGTCTGCCTATCAAAATTTTTATTTTAAATAATGAATATATGGGAATGGTTAGGCAATGGCAGGAATTATTACATGATAAAAATTATTCTGAAAGCTATACTGCTGCACTTCCAGATTTTGTTAAATTAGCCGAAGCTTATGGCTGTGTTGGAATAAGAGCAAAAACCCCAGAAGAATTGGACGATAAAATTATTGAAATGTTAAATACTGATCAACCTGTTATTTTTGATTGTATGGTAGATAAACAAGAAAACTGCTATCCTATGATACCTTCAGGAAAACCACATAATCAGATGTTATTAGGACCGAAAGATCAAAAAGAAAATGTAATTACACGTAAAGGAAAAACCTTAGTCTAATGGCAAATTCAAAATCAGCATATAGTCTTGCAAGCAAAAAGGAAAGATTTGATACTCATATAATAGTAGTTTGGGTAGATAATGAAGCGGGAGTTTTAGCTAGAGTTGTCGGTCTTTTTTCAGGAAGAGGATACAATATTGAGTCATTAGCTGTAGCAGAAGTAGATCAAAAGTTAAATATTTCAAGGATCACTATTGTTACAACAGGAACACCCCAAGTAATTGACCAAATAAAACTACAATTAAAAAAACTTGTACCCGTTCATAAAGTAGCTGATTTTAAAAGAGAAGATAAAAAAGTTATATTTAAAGAAATGGCTTTGTTTAAACTTGTTGGAAATAAAATGAAACTAGAGAAAGCTTTTAAAGCCTGTAAAAAATATGATGCTATTATATTGGATAAAACAAATAAATCTAATGTTATCCAAATAACAGCTCTTAGAAGAGAAATAGATAGTATTTCAAATAATTTAAAAAAATTTGGTTTAGTAAGTGTTTCTAGAACGGGAGCAGTTGCTATGACAAGAGGAGCTGAAGTATTTAAATAATAAATAGGAGATAAACAATGAAAATGTATTATGAAAAAGACACAGATGTAAATTTAATTAAAGAAAAAAAAGTGGCTATCTTTGGATATGGAAGTCAAGGACATGCACATGCTTTAAATTTAAGAGATAGTGGTGTTAAAGAAGTAGTAGTAGCTCTTAGAGAAGGATCTTCTAGTGCAGTAAAAGCTGAGTCGAAAGGTTTAAAAGTTATGAACTTATCTGATGCAGCAGAGTGGGCAGATATAGTTATGATTTTAACACCAGATGAACTGCAAGCCGCAATTTATAAGAATCATATTGAGCAAAGAGTTAAAGAAGGAACTTCAATTGCTTTTGCTCACGGTTTAAATATTCATTACGATTTAATTAAAGCTAGAAAAGATCTAGATGTTTTTATGGTAGCTCCTAAAGGCCCAGGTCATTTAGTAAGAAGTGAATTTGAAAAAGGGGGAGGAGTTCCTTGTTTATTTGCAGTACACCAAAATGGATCTGGAAAAGCTAGAGAACTTGCTATGTCTTATGCGTCAGCTGTTGGGGGAGGAAGATCTGGGATTATTGAAACAACATTTAAAGATGAAGTTGAAACTGATCTATTTGGTGAGCAAACTGTTCTTTGTGGTGGATTAGTCGAATTAATTAAAAATGGTTATGAAACTTTAGTTGAAGGTGGTTATGAACCTGAAATGGCATATTTTGAAACTGTTCATGAGGTAAAACTAATTGTAGACCTTATCTATGAAGGTGGAATTGCTAATATGAATTATTCTATTTCTAATACAGCTGAATATGGAGAATATCAATCTGGACCTAGAATAATTAATAAAGATGAAACTAAAAAAAGAATGAAAGAAGTTTTAGAAGATATTCAATCTGGTAAGTTTACTAAAGAGTGGATGGATGAATGCAAAAATGGTCAAAAAAACTTCCTTGCAACAAGAGCTAAATTAGCAGAGCATCCTGTTGAAAAAGTGGGTGCAAATCTAAGAGCAATGATGCCATGGATCGCTAAAAAGAAGTTAGTAGATAGCGATAAGAAATAGATCATTAAAGACAATTTTGGGTTAAAAAACCCAATTTATTTTGCAATCTGAACGTGAGCATGTATTATGCTCAAGCTAAAAATAATTTTATGACAGATAATAATAGAGTTTTTATTTTTGATACCACTATGCGAGATGGAGAGCAATCTCCCGGAGCATCAATGAGCTTGGAAGAAAAAATTCAAATTGCAAGAGTATTTGATGAGCTTGGAATTGACATAATAGAAGCTGGCTTTCCAATAGCTTCTCCTGGTGATTTTGAAGCGGTAACAGAAGTAAGTAAAATATTAAAAAATTCTATTCCCGCAGGATTATCTAGACATTCTAAAAAAGATATTGATAGATGTTATGAAGCATTAAAACACGCTCCAAGATTTAGAATTCATACTTTTATCTCAACAAGCCCTCTTCATATGAAACATAAGCTTAATAAATCTCCAGAGGAAGTTTATGAAGCAATAAAAGAACATGTTACTTATGCAAGAAATTACACAGATGATGTTGAATGGTCATGCGAGGATGGAACAAGAACAGACATGGATTATATGTGTAAGACAGTTGAACTTGCAATCAAATGCGGAGCAAAAACTATAAATATACCTGATACAGTTGGCTATACCATACCTTCGGAGTTCACAACTATAATAGAAACTTTAATAAATAAAGTTCCAAATATTGATAAAGCAATTCTATCAACCCATTGTCATAATGATCTAGGTTTAGCAGTTGCAAACTCATTAGCGGGTGTACAGGCCGGAGCTAGACAAATTGAATGTACAATAAATGGTTTAGGCGAAAGAGCTGGTAATGCGGCACTTGAAGAAGTTGTTATGGCAATCAAGACCAGACCAGACCTTATGCCATACGAAACAGGAATTAATACAACTCTTTTAAGCAAAGCTTCAAAAATTGTTTCAAATGCAACAGGATTTCCTGTTCAGTACAATAAAGCAATAGTTGGAAAAAATGCTTTTGCGCATGAAGCAGGAATTCATCAAGATGGTATGTTAAAGAACAGACAGACTTATGAAATAATGACACCAGAAAGTGTTGGAGTGAAACAAACTTCTTTGGTTATGGGAAAACATTCTGGAAGACATGCTTTTAAAGATAAACTAAATAGTTTGGGTTACCCAGATTTAACAGATGATGTTGTTAGTAATGCTTTTGCAAAGTTTAAGGTTTTAGCAGATAAGAAAAAACACGTTTATGATGAAGATATAATTGCGCTAGTAGATGATAGCTTAATTATTGATAATAAAGTTAATGCAATAAATTTAAAATCTTTAAAAGTTTTTGCAGGAACTGGAGAACCTCAAAGAGCAGAAATGACTTTAGACGTATATGGAGAAATTAAACAAGCATCTGAGACTGGCGATGGTCCAGTTGATGCTATATTTAAATGTATAAAAAAACTTTACCCTCATGAAGTTAACTTGCAACTTTATCAGGTACATGCGGTAACCGAAGGAACTGATGCCCAAGCAACTGTAAGTGTCAAAATAGAGGAAAATGGAAAAACAACAGTGGGACAAGCAGCTGATACCGATACATTAGTTGCTTCAGCAAACGCATATATAAATTCATTAAATAAAATGATTATTAAAAGGGATAAAACAGCCCCTGAACAACAACAAAATTATGAAACACAAAAAATGAAAGGGATATAACAAATGGCAATTTTAGGAACTTTAAAGAAATTTTGGAGTCAGGATATGGCAATAGACCTTGGTACCGCGAATACTTTGGTTGTATTAAAAAGCAAAGGGGTAGTTCTAAATGAGCCATCAGTAGTTGCTGTTGTTGATAATAAAGGAAAAAAATCAGTGTTAGCAGTTGGAGACGAAGCAAAAACAATGCTTGGTAGAACACCAGGAAATATTCAAGCAATTAGACCATTACGAGACGGTGTAATTGCAGATTTTATTGTAACTGAAGAAATGATTAAACATTTTATTAAAAAAGTTCATAAAAAAACTTTAGCTAATCCAAGAATTTTAATATGTGTGCCCACCGGGTCAACTCCAGTTGAAAGAAAAGCCATTCAGGATAGCGCTTTGGCGGCAGGAGCTAGAAGAGTTCAATTAATTGAAGAACCAATAGCAGCAGCTATAGGAGCGGGCTTACCAATAAATGAAGCGACTGGATCAATGGTAATTGATATAGGAGGAGGAACCACAGAGATAGCGGTAATGTCTTTAGGAGGGGTAGTTTATTCAGAATCATTAAGAATAGCAGGTGATGCTATGGATAATGCATTAAAAGATTATATGAGAGAAGAATATAATTTAATGATTGGAGATAGTACTGCCGAAAAAATTAAAAAAGATATAGGTACAGCAATACCATCAAATAATAATACATATGCTGTTAAAGGCAGAGATATTAGATCTGGAACTCCAAAAGAAGTAAATATTTCAGAAGAAGATTCTTCAGAAGCACTAAACCCTATTTTGAAAGAAATTGTATCTGGAATTAAAAAAGCTTTAGAACATACTCCGCCTGAATTGTCAGCTGATTTAGTTGATATGGGTTTAACAATGACGGGAGGTGGGTCATTATTAAAAAATATAGATAAAAGATTTTCAAAGGAAACAGGATTACCAGTTAATATTGCAGACGATCCATTATCTTGTGTTGCTATTGGAACAGGAAAAGCGCTAGAGAACCAAGAAATATTTTCTGAAGTATTATCTGAATATTAAAATAGTATGGCTTCAGATGCGGGTAGAGATGATTTTATAATTGCTATTCGTTCAGCTTTTTTAAAAAAAGGTACTCGTCAAAAGTTTTCTTTATTTACATTATTACTTATTTCAATTTTTGTTTTATCTTTAGAATATTTCAAGTCAGGACCTGTTAATACATTTAGATCAATTACAAAAGATATAATTTTTAAAGGCTCTTATTTTATAACTGGACCATTCGTATACATCAAAAATAATTATTATAATTTTAAAGATCATCTACAAATGTATGAAGAATATACAGATTTAAAAAATAAAGATCTTAATTTATCAAGTTTATTACATGAAAATAAATTTTATAAATCTGAAAATGAAAGATTAAAAAAATTAATAGATGAAAAAAATATTTATAGTGATGATTTTATTTTATCTAAAATTTTACTAGACCAACAAAGTCCATATTTAAAGTCAGTTATTATTAATAAAGGTTTTAAACATGGAATTACCCTGGGAGTTGCCGTAAAAGAACAATCTTATTTTGTAGGCAAAATTATCAATGTCAATTTATTAACATCAAGAATACTTCTAGCTAGTGATTTAAATAGTAAAATTCCAGTAATAATAGAACCGGCAGGGGCAAACGCAATATTATCAGGACAAGGTCAAAATGACTATGCTGAACTCGAATATTTACCCAAACTAAAGAAAATTAAAGAAGGTAATATTGTATATACCTCAGGAGTTGATGGGATTATACCTCCGGCCATTCCAATCGGAAAAGTTATTGAAAAAGACGACGATATATTTGTAGAATTTTTCGTAGATTTTAATCAATTAAAATTTGTAAAGGTAAATAATTAGATATGGCTATAACTGGTATAAGAAAAATATATAAATCTTTTATTCATACTTTTCCTATAATATTTTTGTTTTTTTTAGCATTTACAGGATTTGATTTTTCTTTTTTTCTATTTAAAAGTAATTTTTCTTTCAATTTTATTTATATTGTAATTTTTTATTGGGTTTTAAAAAAACCTGAGAGATTAGGATATGGTTTAATATTTTTGGTAGGAATAATTAATGATGTAGTGCAAAACTTACCGATAGGAATTTCTTCAATCAATTACTTGCTATTATGCGCCATTGCTTCTTTTATTAGAACTAGAACATTAATGCCAAATTTACTATACGATTGGATTTTCTTTTTTGTTACAATAATCATTATAAGCTCTGTGAATTTTACAACTTTAACAATATTTTTTGATTATCAAATAAAATATTCAACTCTAATGACTAGTTCGTTTATTACATTTTTGATTTATCCAGTTTTATCTAGGGTATTTAATCACATTAACCTTATTGACTTAAAAGAAGAAAATGCAAAATAGAGCCTCTGTAATCCAAAAAAGCGTCGTAACATCGAGAAGACTTTTCATCTTAACTGCAATAAAATTTCTTTTATTTGCTGGAATAACTTCTCGTTTATATAATTTACAAATTTCAGATAGAGAAAAATATAAAATTCTTTCAGATAAAAATAGAATAAGAGAATGGAAAACACCACCTCAAAGAGGTTTAATAACTGATTTTTATAATAAAATTTTAGCTGATAATGATCGCGTTTTTCAAGTTCATTTATTGCTAGATGAAATAAAAAATTTTGATGAAACTATATTCAGGCTTAGAAATATTATTAATCTTAGCAACAACGAAATAAAAAAAATTTATAAAAAGAAAGAAAAGTTAAAATCTTGGGATACACTAGTAGTTTCAGATAATATCGGATGGAATGAATTTTCAAAATTAAACTTGTACTTACATGAATTAGAAGGAGTAAAACCCGTAGTGTCTTCTTCAAGATATTATCCTTACGGAAGTAATTTAGTCCATGTAGTTGGATATGTTGGTGAGGCTAGTTTAAAAGATGTAGACAGAATGGTTGAAATTAGGGAAAATCTTGTACCAGGATTAAAAGTTGGAAAATCTGGTATTGAATATTCAAATGAAAAGTTACTAATCGGAAAATATGGAATTAAAAGGTATGAGGTTAACTCATCTGGAAAAAGAATAAGTCAATTAGAATATATTAAAGAGTCTCAAGGAGTTCAGATAAAAACTACAGTTGATCTAGAGATACAAAAAACTGCACAAGAATTATTAAAAGGTCAAGCTGGATCTATATGTGTTATGGATATTTACACAGGAGAAATAATTGCTATGGCTTCATCACCAACTTATGATCCCAATAAATTTACTCACGGAATTGGTCATAAGGATTGGAATGAAATTAGAGACAATCCATTAAAACCTCTAGTGAACAAATCAATAGCCGGCTTGTATTCTCCAGGATCAACTTTAAAACCTTTAGTAGCACTTGCGGCCTTAGAGTTTGGAACAATTGATCCTAACAAAGCGATATTGTGTAAAGGTCATAAACATCCATATGAGCTTTATGGAGTAAAATATCATTGTTGGAAAAAACATGGACATGGATACATGAGACTCAGAAATGCGATCAAACAGTCTTGTGATATTTATTTTTACGAAATGGCAAGACTTTTAGGAGTAGATAAGCTTTCAATAATTGCAAAAAGATATGGACTAGGTGCCAATATTCTTAAAGATATATATTTTGATGAAAAAAAAGGAGTAGTTCCAAATACTCAATGGAAAAAAAATGCTTTAGGAAAAGCTTGGTACCTTGGAGAAACAGTAATCAACGGGATTGGCCAGGGTTATATTCAAACAACACCATTACAACTTTGTTTAATGACTGCTCAAATAG